>CAMFKK010000011.1 GCA_945957225.1 uncultured Sphingobacteriia bacterium
CAACACTCGACTAGTCGTCGGCAGCGTCAGATGTGTATAAGAGACAGGCATATGGAGGTCTTGGACCAGAAAATGCGACGTCTATACACTGAAAACGAGTAATTTTAAGCAGACCAACTAACCAGATCATACAACCACCTGACTTATGGCCACTTCAAAACCTTCCATCAGTGCCTCTTTTTTATATGAAACCATGGAAGAAACCCTGGATGTAAAAGCACCGGGTGAAAAATTGTTTATTGGGATTCCCAAAGAAATAGCGTTTCAAGAAAACCGAATTGCCCTTACCCCAGATGCAGTGGGAGTTTTGGTAGCTAATGGCAACCATGTAACTGTAGAACACAAAGCTGGCGAAGGAAGCAATTATTCTGACAAAGATTATGCGGAAGCTGGAGCCAGAATTGTTTATGACAAGGCAGAAGTGTATCAAGCGCCTTTACTAGTAAAAAGTGCACCACCCGTAGAGGAAGACCTGCCTTTTTTGCAAATGAACCAAACCATTATTTCTCCCATACATTTATCAGCCCTCAAAAAACACCATATTGAGCACATGATGTCTAAGCGTATTACAGCGCTGCGATTTGAAAATTTCAAAGACGATAGTGGCGCATATCCCATAGTGCGCAGTATGAGTGAAATTGCTGGAAGTGCGGTGATGTTGATTGCTGGTCAGTACCTAAGTAGTTTCAATAAAGGGAAAGGGGTATTGTTAGGTGGAATTAGTGGAATTCCACCAACCAAAGTAGTCATAGTAGGGGCAGGTATTGTTGGAGAATTTGCTACCAGAAATGCACTGGCTCTTGGTGCTTCTGTAAAAGTTTTTGACAATAATGTTACTAGGCTCAAGCAATTACAAAACAATTTGGGTCAAAGAATCTGGACCTCTGTTTTGGAACCTAGAATTTTATCCAAGCAATTAAAGACTTGTGAAGTTGCGGTTGGTGCACTCAGTAATGAATATGGTAGGGCACCAGTGGTGGTGAGTGAAGAAATGGTTGCTGCCATGAGACCAGGAAGTATTATCATTGACGTAGCAATTGACAGGGGCGGTTGCTTTGAAACCAGTGAACTGACCAGTCATGAACATCCTACCTTTTTAAAACACCACGTTATTCATTACTGTGTTCCTAATATTCCTAGTGGTTTTGCACGCACTGCTAGTCAAGCCATTAGCAATGTGTTGATGCCGTTGATTTTGGAAGTGAGTGATGAGGGAGGATTGGAAGAAATGGTTTGGCATAACTTCAATCTAAGAGAAGGTATTTATCTTTTCAAAGGGTCATTAACGGATATCTATATCAGTCAAAAATTCAACCTGAAATTTACAGATCTAAACTTACTTATTGCCTCAAGGCGATAGTTTACCTGATACCCAACCCAGAAAATAATTGCTGGTAGTCTGGGTTGTTGGGGTTTACTTGTTTTAAATACAGAACATGCGTTCTGGCTTTGTCTGGTCTACTGTTTTGTAGATATACATAGGCAATGGCATAATGTAATGATTCTTCTTGCGGAAAAGATTTTAAGCCCTGTTCCAAAACCAATCCTGCTTTATCACCCTTGCCCATTTGTTGCAGGAGTAATCCATAATTATAATACAACCTACTATTTTGGCTATTTAGTTGAATGGCTTTTTCAAAAGCTATTGCCGCGTTGTAATTGTCTTTAAGTTCATTGAATAGTAGCCCAAGATTATACCATGCCCTATCATTTTTAGGATCTGTTTTAACGGCCAATTGCAATACTTGTATGGCGTCCTGATTCTTGCCTTGCAAATTATAAGTAACAGCCAAATTGAGTCTTGCCAGGTTGGCCAGGCTGTCTTTTTTCAAAGCCCTTAGATAGAATTTTTCTGCATTTGCAAATTCTCCAGCTCTTTGGTAATGATCGGCAATGCCAATATTTCCGTGTGCAAAATCTGCTTGGTGTAGTAAGTTCTTTTCTAATTCTGTTTTTGCAGATTTGTACGCTGCTTGATATTCTTCAGGAACTTGAACGTTTTTGCCCATGCTACCTACTAGGTCAGCAGCTGCAATACGTACAGCCCTTACTTTGTCTTTGAGCATGGCAGCAATTGCCCCCAGATTCATATTGTTTTTGGGATAGGCTTGCAAACTTCTTAAAGCTTCGTACCTAATTTGAGCATCAGGTGATTGCAAGGATTCCATTAAGGCACTCATACCATTTGGAAATGCAGTGCCACCTAAATAATTGAGGGCAGTAGCTTTGATAATATTAGGAGTAGTACTGTCTTGTAACAACCGAAGCAAATGAGGCTCGCTTTGATTGTTCAAACGACTACCGGGAATCAGGTCTTCTACATAATTGTATTTTCTCTTAGGGCCATACCATTTAGTTATAGCATCTGAGGCCCATTTTGCAGGTTTGTCTTGGTGGCAATTATTACAGGCATTTGGGGTACTGTATTGTACACTCATATCTGGTCTTGGTACCCTAAAACTATGATCATGTCTACTGTCATTGCCCATATAGGTTTTTGCAGGTGCGTGGCAGTTGACACAGGCAGCACCAGCAGTATTAATGGTATGGAAATGGTGAGAAGGTTCATCAAAGGTCTTAGCATGACATTGCAAACAGGTAAGATTACCAGGCAAGACCAATTTACCAGAATGAGGGTTATGGCAACTACTACATTGTACGCCTCTGGCAAACATTTTACTTTGCAAAAAAGAAGCATAGTTATAGTCTTCTTCATTTACCTGTCCATCAGCATGAAAACGCTCAGTATTTGGTACAGTGGGAATATGGTTGTCTAAAAGTTCACCACTGACTATTTTATCAGCAGCCACATTGCTTTGAACAGAATGACAAGGAGCGCAAGCATTGATCTGGTCTAATTGTTTGGTGTTTTTTGCCAACAATAATAGAGAATTGGGCTGTTTATTTCCGGCCTGATAGTCCTTGCCATTAATATATTTTACGTGTTGATCTCCTGGTCCATGACAGGCTTCACAGCTTACGGTGAGTAAGTCATAACTGGTTTGGTAACTATCTTTTTCTAGGTCATAATTTTTCTTAAGATTGGTACTATGACATTCAGCACACATGGTATTCCAATTCTGTGCATTCCCCGTCCAATGCAACCAGTCTCTATAATGTATCTGTTGTCCTTTATACTGCTGAAACCATTTTTTTTCTCGGCTATCCCAACTCTGTCTGCTAACTTGCATTTTGCCATTGGGAAATTCAATCAGGTATTGTTGTAATGGGAAATGCCCAAACGCATATTTAATAGGGTAATCATGATTCAATCCATCCTCACCTTGGGTATTTAGAAAGTACTTTCCATCTTTCTTAAAAAAACGAGATGAAACACCATCAGCTTGTAGAGATGCATTATTGAAATTACCCAAAACGGCAGAATCCGTTGGTTCCTGCATTGCTTTAAAGTGATCCGATTGTTTCCAATCTTCATATTGCTTTGGATGACAGCTTTGGCATTTTTCAGCGCCAATATAGGCATTGGGTAAAGCTGCTAATGTAGCAGGATCATTGTCAGAGGGTTTGCAATATTGCATGGTTACTGCAAAAACAAGAACAAATAAGAAGATGCCCGCAATGGTTTTGATTTGCCTATTCAAAGCGTATGTTTTGTTGTGGACGATTTTATGATTAAAAATAGCTTATAAATCTTGATTCAATGTATTTTTTGACTTATATCAGAGAAGTTATAAGTATATCAGAATATATTGTGTAAATTTTTATAAAGAATATATGAAGCAATTTCTAACAATTTTAATGGCCATGTTATTGATAGGGATATCTGGGTATAGCCAGGAGAAAGAATTGAATCATGGAACCGAGGAAGGAAAACTTAGTCACCACCAATTGAGTTTCATGTTGAGTCATTCCTATATCTCGGAAGGATATTTCTTTAGTTCCAGAAAATGGATTGCGGCCCCATCTTTTGGTCTTGATTATAATTATTGGTTGAAGAAAAATTTGGCAATTGGTTTGCACACCGATCTAATCAAGGAGAATTTTTCTTTAGTAGAAGCTTCTGGTGAAAAAATAATTGAACGTTCTACCCCATTTGCGGTTGTTCCAGCCTTGACCTATAAGCCGGGTGAACATGGCGCATTCATCTTAGGAATGGGAGGAGAATTTGCAAAAGAAGGAAGTTTTGCTGTTACTAGAATTGGGTATGAATATGGATGGGAGCTGCCCAAAAAATATGAATTGGCGTTTAGTCTTACCTATGACCTCAAATGGAATGCTTATAATACCTGGACTTTTGGAATAGTTGTTTCTAAATTTTTCAAATAAGCCACTATTTTATCATTGATTTGGCATTTTTTCTATCTTGACGGTCTTAAATTGCGCCATGATGAAAAAGCTTTTGCCATTCTTGTTATGCATGTACTCCTATTGCATGGTTGTAGCTCAGACTAAGCCCCCTGAATTCAAGAAAGAAAATTTGATTTCCCAAGCTGTAAACGAGAAAGCGGCTGACTTTAAATTAAAGGATTTAACAGGAAAAACAGTTAGTCTCTCGGCACTCAAAGGGAAAGTAGTGGTTTTAGATTTTTGGGCCACTTGGTGTGGACCCTGTAAGGCATCCTTTCCTGCAATGAAAGCAGCTGTTGAGAAATTCAAAGATAGTTCACACGTGGTCTTTCTTTTTATAGATACTTGGGAAACACAGGAAACTGAAAAAGCCAGAAGAAAGGAAGTCACTGATTTTATTGCTGAAAATAAATATCCTTTTCAAATTTTGATGGATGAGAGGGTTAGGGGTAATCCTTATGATTATTTGGTGGGTATGAAATACAAAGCAGAATTAATACCAGCAAAGGTTGTGATTGGAAAAGATGGTAATATTAAGTTTAGAACTAAGGGTTATAATGGAAGTAAGGAGTACTTGGTGGATGAGTTATCAGCTATGATAGCCTATGCTAATAAATAAGTGAAGAGTGAAAAGTGAAGAGTGAAGAATGGACTGAGAAAATCTAAAAGTCTTGTAATAAAGAACCCTGACATGTCAGGGTTCTTTATTATATAGAAGTTGATATTACTGCTTAAAGCGATTCTAATACAATATTGCGCCAATGAACTTTGATCCCGCCGCCATCATGTATTTGTAGGGCAATAAACCCTTCACCCTTACCAATTTTCTCGTCTTTTAAACGAATCATTTCATGACCATTTAACCAAGTAGTAACATCATCTCCTTGAACTTGAATGCGCATGGTATTCCATTCACCCATTTTAAGCCATTGTTCGTCTTCTGCCTTGGGTTGAATAAGCCAACCCCTTCCATAAGATTCATAAATGCCACCACTATGTAATTTGGGAGGAGCCACTTCTACCTGCCAACCGCTGATTTTTACACCCTCTATAGAAGATCTAAAAAATACACCGCTATTGCCATTGGCTTCCTGTTTAAATTCCAAAGTCAAATTGAAATTTTTGTATTTGCCATTGGTAGATAAATAGCCGTATTGTTTGTCAGGTCCACTTTCACAAATCAATTCACCATCTTGTACATACCATTTCTCCGTTCCATGAATGGTCCAGTTGGAAAGGTCTTTGCCATTAAAAAGTTTTACTTTCTGGGCTTGTGCAACTTGCAACATTAGTGCAAGTGCAAAGAGTAAGCTTGTTTTTTTCAGATTCATCATGTCAATTAAAAGTATTTGGTAACGCCTGGTATGGCAATTGGGTAAAATCCATCGGCCCCTGGCACTATTGGAGGAGTTGCATCCCATGCATAGGTTTTGGGTTGAATATCAATGCCAGAATTGATAGCTTTATCCCATTCAACCACCTGTCCACTATAGGTAGCCATTCTGCCCAAAATGGAAGTCATGGTACTATAAGCTCCATTGTCCGCATCGGCAAATTTGTATTCACCTTTTGCAATGGCTGCAAACAGTTCATCATGTTCTGTTTGATATGGATTGTTTTCTGTTTTTTTGTTGAATTGATACACAGTATTTCCCTTGCTATCTAAGATTCTAGCAGCTCCTGCCATGATTTTTCCCTTAGTGCCAATCAAGAGTTCATCCACTTTTGAAGAAGTTCCTGGAATATGTCTACACTGACTATTTAAAATAGAACCATCTGCATAATGGAATTCTACAAAGTGGTGGTCAAAGATTTCACCATGTTCTTTTCCTTTTCTTACCTGTCTACCTCCCATTCCCTGTGCCTTAACTGGATATGCTCCTTTGAACCAGTTAATCACGTCAATATTATGAATATGTTGTTCATTGATATGATCCCCGCAAAGCCAGTTAAAATAATACCAGTTACGCATTTGGTATTCCATTTCTGTTTGACCAGCTTTTCTAGGTCTTACCCATACGCCGTCATTGTTCCACCAGGCTTGCGCCGATGTGATATCGCCAATCATCTCTTTTCGGCTAAACAATTCACGATAGGAGTTCTGATAATGTCTTTGTAAGCCAACCACCACATTCAATTTCTTTTGTTTGGCAACCAGTGCGGTAGCCAACACTTTTTGAATGCCTGCTGGATCCGTTGCAACAGGCTTTTCCATGAACACGTGTTTGTTCTGACGGATGGCTTCTTCAAAATGAATGGGTCTAAAACCCGGAGGTGTTGTAAGAATCACCACGTCTGCTAAAGCAATAGCTTGTTTGTAACCATCAAAACCAGAAAACTTTCTTTCTTCTGGTACTTGTATGTTTTTAGCCAAGTCCTTGCCTTCGCTACTTGCTTCATTCATTAAATTCTTGTAACAGTTGTCTAGATTGTCTCTAAAAGCATCGGCCATGGCCACCAATTGTACATTCTGTTTGCTTTGAAGGGCTTGCATGGCAGCGCCAGTTCCTCTTCCGCCGCAACCTACTAATGCCACTTTAATTGTATCACTAGCACCTGAGAAAAAATTAGCCCTGGTTAATAAAGGACTAGCCATCAATCCACCAGCTACCAGCGAAGCGGATTTTACAAAATCCCTTCTTGAGGGATGGTTGAAAGCATCGTTCATGTTTGTGTTTTTATTTTCCTAGATAATTGATAAAAAACTGTTTTACTTCTGCTGCAGTTGGTTGTTTCAAGGGTTGTATTAAACGAAACCCTACATTTTTTCCTTCTGTTAACCACCATTTACTTTTTGGAATTTGTGGGTCACGTTTGTTCCAACTTGGATCTGAATAAAACCTGTTTGCCACACGTAATGCTTCTGATCCTTCTTCATAAGAACCACCCCTAAGCGCTTTAGGATATTTTGCTGCTTTGGCAGGCATCATTTTTTCAATGGAATTATCGGCTAATTCTTGATAACGGTTGGGTTCATAATGATCCAAAGTCCACTCCATTAAATTACCCAACATATCATACAAGCCCCAAGGGTTTGGCTTTTTCAATCCCACTTTTTGGTATTTTTCATCACTGTTATCCAAATACCATGCATATTGATTTAATAGTTTAGGGTCATTGCCAAAAAAATAAGTGGTATTGGTACCGGCTCTACAAGCATATTCCCACTCGGCTTCAGTAGGCAGTCTAAAAAAGATTCCGGTTTTTTTGTATAACCATTTGCAGTACATCAATGCTCCAAACTGACTCATGCTATTGGCAGGATACCCCCCTTCTTTACCCATGCCCCAAGTTAGATCAACATATTGGGCACTTGGTCTTGTAATAGCATCAACATCTATATTCTGACTGGTTTGTTCATCTTTTAAAAACACGTCAAACTCATCCCTGGTTACTTCATAGGCCCCCATCCAGAATGCAGGAATCTGAATTTTTTTCTGGGGTCCTTCTGTATTTTCACGATTTTTTTCAGTAGCAGGACTTCCTATAGTAAAGGTTCCAGCTGGTATGGATTGTAGTTTAAAAGAAAGAGCAGAACCCGGTATTTCTTGTATGCGAGAATTTTGATTTTTATTCTGAGCTTGCAAGAAAAGCAATAGAAAGCAGGAGCAAGCAGTTAAAAGCAATTGTTTCACCATAAAAATTTTGGAAACAGTAAGTTAGCCCTTTTTCCAGAATTGGTCAAATCCCTTGCTTTTATATGTCTTTATTTTACCATTTTCTAAGGTTGTAATTAAGAGAAAAGCCTTTTGTTTTTCTGCAGTAGCCAAAGCGGTTTTAATGGACAATATACTACACGCGGTTGCTAACCAGTCGGCACTTGCTCCATCAGTTGCAATTACGGTAACATTTCTTTGAAAGGTAACCCCATAGCCTGTTTGGGGATTGGTGATATGCGCATATTTTTTGCCCTGGTATAAGAAGTATTGGTATACATCGCCAGAAGTAGCAACCGATATATTCTTTAATAGTAGCTTTTTGTCTAATAATTCATCTGACTCTTCTGGCGCATTCACCCCCACCACCCAGCCTTTAGCTTGAAGAGGCGCTTCACCCAGAGCAATATCGCCCCCGGCATCTACTAAGGAAGAAGCGATGCCCCATATTTTTAGTCTTTGGACAATTTTTTCAGCCACAAAACCCTTGGCAATACCACCAAGATCTAAACGCATTCCTTGTTTAGCTAGGGCAACGGTCTGATTTTTTTGATCAATGACTAGTTGGTCAAATCCTACTAAAGTTTTAGTTGCCGCCACTAACGCGGAGTCAGGGAAAAGCTTTGTTTTTCTTGCATTTCTCCAAAGCAAACTTAAAGGCCCCATGGTAATATCAAAACTGTGTTGGCTTTGCTGATAAGCTTCTTGGCTTTTTAATAATATTTCAAGGAGTCCTTTAGAAACAGGTATTGCCCCCCTGCCTGCTTGGGCACTCAAACGGCTTAACTCACTATTACTATCATAATCACTATAGATTGTTACCAATGAGTCTACTAAATCAAAAGCTTTTTTTGCTATATGGGATGCATGTATGGAATCGGTATCTACAAATACTAGGTTGAGGGGAGACCCCATTTTATTACTGCTAAACTGGTATTTTTTGGGCTGAGCAGAAAGTTGAATAACACTGGAAAATTGGAAAACAATAAAAATAAAAAAAACGTATAGACGCATGGTATTGTTTGTATTGTTAAATTTAGTGATAAATCAACATCATGGAACGCAGGAAATTCATGCAACAAAGTTTATTGGCTGGCGGGGCCCTGGTAAGTTCTGCTACAGGTCTAGCTGCTTCAGCAAAAAAAAGTTTTGAAGAAGACGCCAAACCCTTTAAATGTAATTATGGTTTCCATAGTGGTATGTTCAAAAATCATGCTGGTCCTGATTTTATTGATCAGATCAAATTTGGGTATAGTATGGGTTTTAGGTCTATTGAAGACAATGGGATGATGAGTCGTAAACCGGAAGAGCAATCTAAAATTGGAGAGACACTTGCAAAATTGGGAATGACCATGGGTGTATTTGTTATTGAATACGATAAATGGCCTTTGCAGATTTCCATGACATCTGGAAAAAAAGAATGGAGAGACAAATTTGTTCAATATTGTAAGGATGCGGTGGAAGTTGCCAAACGTTGCAACGCCAAATGGATGACTGTTGTGCCAGGTAACTATGAACGCAAGCTTACAGAGCATATGCAAATGGCCAATGTGATTGACATGTTACGCGCCGGAACAGAAGTACTTGAAAAACATGGCTTGGTTATGGTTTTAGAACCATTAAGTGATACCCCAGAACTCTTCTTGCGTAGAAGCGATCAGACCTATGCTATTTGCAGGGCCATTAATTCTCCTTCTTGTAAGATTCTTTACGATATGTACCATATGCAACGCAATGAGGGAGATATCATCAAACATATTGAACAGACCTGGGATGAGATTGGCTATTTTCAAATAGGGGATAACCCTGGTAGAAAAGAACCGGGTACCGGAGAGATGAATTATCAGAATATTTTTAAGTTCATTCACAGTAAGGGTTACAAGGGAGTCTATGGCATGGAGCATGGTAATGCTCAGTCAGGAAAAGAAGGTGAATTGGCTTTAATCAATGCCTATCGCGCAGCAGATAGTTTCTAAGATTAGATATTGATAAAAAAATATTGCATCCACATGGTTGGATAAGGATTTTTTTTAACACTAAACAAGCACCCACATGCAACTAAAGATTGAAAACCTTTCTAAGACTTACAGCAATGGCGTAAAAGCCTTGAACAATGTATCTCTCACCATTAATCAAGGAATGTTTGGGTTATTGGGCCCAAATGGTGCCGGAAAATCCTCTTTGATGAGAACTATTTCAACATTGCAAGAAGCTGATCAAGGAAGTATCTTTTTGGATGACTTGGATGTTTTAAAAGAAAAAGAGTCGGTTAGGAGGCTGTTGGGCTATCTTCCGCAAGACTTTGGTGTGTATCCAAAAATTAATGCTGAGGAAATGCTTATGCATATAGCCAGTTTAAAAGGAATCACTGGTGCTGAAAGAAAGGAATCTGTTGGAGCCCTTTTGCAAAGGGTTAATTTATACAAGGATAGGAAGAAAAACCTGGGCACTTATTCAGGTGGTATGAAGCAAAGGTTTGGCATTGCCCAGGCATTATTGGGCAATCCCAAATTGATCATTGTAGATGAACCAACGGCCGGATTGGATCCTGCAGAACGGAATAGATTTTATAATCTGTTAAGTGAGATTGGAGATAATACTATAGTCATTCTGTCTACGCATATTGTGGAAGACGTGAGAACCCTTTGTACTGATTTTGCTATCATCTGTCAAGGCGAATTACTAAGACATGACAAACCTGAAGAAGCCGTTGAAGCTTTAAACGGTAAGATTTATGTGAAAAGTGTTGACAAATCAGACATAGAGCTTTTAAGGAATCAAGAACAGGTTATTTCTGTACAAATGAAAAGCGGAAGATTGAGCGTGCGCATTTTTAATGAGCATACACCAAGTGAAGGTTTTATACCTGTTGCACCTGTTTTGGAAGACGTGTACTTTCACCAGATTTCAGGTAAAGTAGATGTGGTAACCATTTAATTCATTCCAAAATCATTTATTATGTTTCTGCAAATATTTTTATTTGAGTTACGCTATCGTGCTAAAAGGCCCGCAACTTATATCTATTTTTTCCTGTTTTTTTTGATTGGCTTTTTATCCATGGCAACTGGATCTACACCTGCATCTGAAAAAGTTTTTCATAATGCTCCCTGGGTAATGGCTAGTGCTAATATTACTTTTAGTATGTTAATGATGTTGGTTTGTTCTGCTGTCATGGGTGTTCCCCTTTACCGCGATATTGAGCATCAAACTAGGCAGTATTTATTTAGCTACCCCATTACCAAATTTGGCTATTTCTGGGGAAGGTTTATTGGTTCTTTTGTAGTGGTGCTTGTAATTGGTTCTGCATTTAATTGGGGTTCTATTGCCGGAACCAATATTGGTCCATTAATGGGATGGGTGCCTGCAGAGCGGATTGGAAATTTTGGATGGTGGAATTATTTTCAACCCTATCTCTTTTTTGCTTTTGGGAATATGTTATTGGCTTCTACCATCTTTTTTTCATTGGTGGCCATCACTAGAAATGTTAAGGTTGTTTACAGTGCCAGCATCTTATTATTAATTGGATACCTATTGGCATCTTTCTTGGTATCTGATATTGAAAAAAGGGATCTGGTAAAACTATTGGACCCTTTTATGATGAATACCTTTAATTTGGAGACAAGGTATTTTACTCCTGTTGAAAAGAATACATTACTCTTGCCTTTTACCAAGACCATTGCTTATAATAGGTTAATCTGGTTAGGAATTTCATTTCTTATCACAGCCATTGCCTATTACAAATTCAGTTTCTTTCAGTTTTTATCTGCTGATATTGAAAAAAACAAAAAGTCTAGTTCTGAAGAAGCAGTACCAGTTGATAGACAGATCAAAAAATTGCAACAAAATTTTGGCAGTGGGTATACCAAACGCATTTGGTGGCAATTGACAAAAATTGAGTTTTTCAATATTATTAGAGACAATTATTTTAGGGCCATTTTAATGGGAGGACTAGTTTTCCTGATCTTGGATTTTTGGATTGGCAATACACTTTACGGTGTTAAAGATAGACCCATCACCATATTTTTGATGGACTATAAAGGATACGACTATATAGTGTTCATCTTTATTATCCTTTTATTTTATTCTGGTGAAACCATACATCGTGAAAAAACTACCAAGTTTAATATTATCAACGATGCCATGCCGGTACCCAATGCTGTTTTTTTCTTTTCAAAACTAAGTAGCATGTTGGGAATTGCTTTTATTCTTGCAAGTATTCCAATTGTTGCAGGGGTATTGATTCAGTTGCTAAAAGGATATACCAATTTTGAATTATTGATTTATATAGAAGAAATGTATCTGCTTACATTTCCTTCCTTTGTACAAATGATTTTGTTATCATTTGCCGTTCACTTATTGGTTAATAATAAATTTGGTGGTCATGGCGTTGGGATGCTTATTTGGGTTGTTATGTTTATTCTACGATCCTATGCCAATTTTGATTATAACCTGCTTTTCTATTTTTACACACCGCCCTATCGTTGGAGTGATATGAATGGTATTGGCCATTTTGTAGCACCACAGTTTTGGTTCAATTTATATTGGATCTGTCTTGGGGCTTTATTACTAACTATTTCCTACTTGTTTTTTGAACGCGGGATTGCAGGCGGATTTTCCGAAAGATGGAAAGTGGCTATGAATAGATTCAAAGGATTGCCTAGAATCTTAATTGTGCTATTTTTTGTAGGTTGGATTGGTTCTGGTGCCTACTGTTATTATAACGTGAGTTATTTAAATAGCTATAGTACTTCAACGGAAGTAAAAAAAGCCGCTGTTAAATATGAAAAAGAATTAAAAAAGTTTGAACAGATAGCGCAACCCAAGATAACCAATGTGGTTTTGTTTGCAGACATTTTTCCTGAAGAAAGAAAAGTGGTTATTCGTTCCTTAGTATCTATTAAAAATAAAACAGAAAACTCCATTGATTCACTTCATATTGAAATGCCCGACCAGGTTAAATATGACTTATTGTATAATGGGAAACCGCTAAATTATAGGAATCCACTTTGGATAAATCAACCAGTATTTAGTTTTCTAAAAAAAGGAAAAGACACCGTAAATTATAGGATTTACGCACTACCTTCAAGTCTAAAGCCAGGTGATACTGCTTTATTAGAAATTCATGCTGTTACACAGTTTAAAGGATTTGTAAATAGTGGTTTTACCAGAGAAATATTGGCTAATGGCACTTTTTATAGCGATGTATTACCGAGTTTTGGCTACAATGTTCAAAAAGAATTAAATAGTGATGAGGATAGAAAGAAATATGGTCTGCCTGTAAAAACAGATGAATTTCCCGTTCAATCTGATCCAATAGGTAAAAGAACATTATTGTTTAATGACGACGCTGATTTGATTCATTTTGAAGCAACAGTAAGTACAACAAAAGACCAAATAGCCATTGCGCCAGGATACTTGCAAAAAACATGGGAAACCAATGGAAGAAAATATTTCCATTATATTCAAGACTCACCCATTGATGCGTTTGCTACTATTGTATCTGCACGATATGATGTTTTAAGAGATTCCATAAAACTCAGTAATGGAAAAAATATTAATATTGAATTGTTTCATCACCCAACGCATAAATACAATCTAGATAGATTTCTAGCTGCGTATAAAGATGGGTTAGAATATTTCTCTTCTGCCTATGGCGATTTTCAATTTAGACAAATGCGTTTATTGGAATTTCCGCGCTATGCAGGTTTTGCTCAAAGCTTTCCTAATACAGTGCCATTTGCAGAAAGTTTTGGTTGGGTAGCTGATTTTACAAATCCTGATGCTTTTGATTATGTGTATTATGTTACTGCTCATGAATTGGCCCATCAGTGGTGGGGACATCAAGTAGTACCCAATAAAACAAGGGGGAGCAATTTAATCAGTGAATCATTAGCAGAGTATACAGCGTTGGTTTTGTCTGAAAGAAAATATGGAAGGGATAATATGAAGCGCTTTCTAAAAGATGAGTTAGACGGATATTTAACTGGAAGGGCTAGGGAAAGTAAGAAGGAAAACACTTTTATTAACTGTAATAGACCTTATGAATGGTATCAAAAAGGTAGCTTGATATTATATGGTTTAAGGGACTTGATTGGAGATAAAGCATTAAACAATGCACTACATGCTTTTAGAGACAGTTTTGCTTTAAAAGAAAACCCTCCATTTGCAGGAAGTGATGACTTATATGCCTTTATTCAAAAAAGCACACCGGACTCTTTTAAATATTATCTAGTTGATACATGGGAGAAGATTACTTTGTATGACAATAAATTCTTGAAGGCAACTGCTAAAAAACTGTCAAAGGATGAATATGAGGTTACGCTAAATATTAGCACCAATAAATTTTATGCAGATAGTTCAGGGAAGGAAACCTTAGCTAAAATGAATGACTATATTGACATTGGAATATTTGCGGAAGAATCGGTAGATAAAAAAGGAAGAAAACAAACCAATCCGCTTTTACTCCAAAAAGTTAAAATGATTGCAGGTGCTAAAACCTATCAGTTTAAGGTTAAAGGAATACCCGTTAAAGCAGGTATAGATCCATACAACAAATTAATAGATAGGATTCCAGATGATAATACCGGAGATGTAGATCTTAATTAAAAAAGGCCGTCCAATTTGGACGGCCTTTTTTTTATGAAAATTATTTTGTTGGAGCTATCGCCTTGCGCAGGAATGCCCATTGTCTCAAACAATCACGGGCTTCAACTGCAGGGTAGCCCAATACTTTTTTGCCGTCTTCTACGTCATTGATAACACCTGACATACCACCAATTAATACCCCGTTTCCAACGGTAACATGATCAGAAACACAAACGCCTCCTCCAATAATTACGCCATCTCCAATGGTTACTGAACCGGCCAGACCACTACTTCCTGCCATTAAACAGAACCTTCCTGTTTTACTATTATGTCCTATTTGAACTAGGTTGTCTAACTTGGTGCCATCACCAATAATAGTGGAAGAAAATTTAGCCCTATCAATACAGGTACTGGATCCAACTTCTACATAATTACCTAATACTACATTACCAATATGCGGAATTTTGACCAAGCCTCTTCCATCATCACTTGGTCTAAATCCAAATCCGTCTGAACCAATACTGGCATTGGCATGGATAATACAGTGATGACCTAACACACATCTTTCCCTGATTACCGCACCGGGCCAAAGTGTTGTATGGTCCCCAATATGACAATGGTCTAGAATAGTAGTATTAGGATATAGTGTTACGTCTTTTCCTATAATACAATAAGCCCCTACATAGGCACCTGCTCCGGCTCTAAATCCCTTGCCAATGATGGCTGTATGATGTATTACTGCGGTAGGGTGAATGTCTTCATCAAATGCGGGAGATTCTGGAACATACATTTCTAATAACCTAGCCATAGCCAGGTCTGCATTCTTTACCTTAATCAAGGCCCTGTTCTCACCGGGTTCTAATTCAAATTCTTGGTTCACAATGGCAGCACAGGCTTTGGAACCCTCCCATAGTTTTAGGTACTTTTTATTGCCAATAAAACTGATATGGTTGCTTTGCGCCATTTCTAATTGTTCAGGACCAATAATGGCGGTATTGGTATGGCCAACAAGGGTTCCTTGCAACACTTCATTGATGGCTTCTATGGTAAAGGTTTTCATGTCAAGCATTTTTTAAAGCTACCGAATTGTAGCTTTTCTAACAAATGCGCAAATTTAGGCTTCCACTAAGTCTTTTTTAAATTCATTAATTTCTTCTAACATAAAAGCTGCCTGTTCCAAGTTTTTGTATTCAATTCCAAGGGATAGAAATTTTTTTAACCAAGGTTTGTGGGCATTCTCTGGTTTGATTTGAAAGAACAACCAAATAGTCAATGCCGTAAAAAACAAGAAGATGGGAAAACTAATTAACCAGAATTTGATGTCATGACTATTGATCCAATTAGGAGACCAGAACCAAGTGCAATGAAAAGGTAATTGTAAAATAATGATTCGAAGCATTTGTATGGTACTAAGCTTTAACCTAGAAATCTTTGTTTGGGTATCTAACACATTGTCTTCGTATTTAATACTGAGTAGTATGGTTAAATGCCAAGTATAGGTGACCATTGCTAATAGGGTGAATAGCATGATCATGCTCAATGAGATACTGAAATAGGGATTTTTCCAACCAACTGCAACAACTAAAACGCCTAGAAATCCCACCCAGAGAAATCCTAATAGAAGGGCAAATATTTTGATACCAATAACGGGTCTCAAACTGGAACGCGCTTTTTGACCCTGTTGGTTTTCAAAGCATTTGAGGTTTAATTGCCATGATTGCATATTTAATAGTTGTGCTTTATTCAAAGCTTGTTGGTATTGCGTTAATAGCTTGTCTAATTCTATACTTTCCATAACTATACTATTTTAGAAAATGATTGTTTTAGTTTTTCTTTAATCCTACTGATTTTGGTAGCCACGTTGGTTTCAGTGATACCCAAAATCAGGGCAATTTCTAGATAAGGTCTTCCTTCAAGGTAGAGCAGCATGAGTGTTCTGTCCAATTCTTTTAATTGGATAATCAACTGATGTAATTGAGTTAGTTTTTCTTCTTTTTCAATCCAATTATCATTCTCGCTAGCAACTTGAATCACTTGTTCGTCTAAGGACTCTGGCGTCAATAAGCTTTTTTCTTTCCTATAGTTTGAGATAGCAACATTTAGGGCAACACGATACATCCAAGTACTAAATGGAAATTTTGAATCCCAGCTATTCAGGGATTTCCAGAGCTGTATTAATATTTCTTGTGCAAGATCTTCTCTTTTGGATGGGTCTTTACAATAGTTATTACAAACAGCATAAAGAATGCCTTTATTGGTTTCAATTAAATTGGTAAATGCTATGGAATCTGTTTGGTTCATGTGATTACTTACCTATTAATCGCAAGAAAGCTATTAAAATCACATAAAGCCCCGATTTTTTATAAAAAACGTAATAATCTTTTCTCGGGGTGATTCATTTTATAAGAGGAATACCATTTGCAAAGTGGATACATGATTAAAATGACCAAAATCCAGACTAGATAAACTATGCCCAAAGGCCAGCCAGATGTGGTAGCTGGTCTGCCAAATTGAAAATTTCCAAAGGGCAAATCATTCCATTGATATCCTTGAGAAAATAACATACCAAACATGATGGGGTGAATGATATACCAATGTATGATATAAAAGAACAAGGGTACTTTGCCATAGACGATTAAAAATTTGGAGGCAATATTCTGAATCCCTTCTGTAAAGCTTAATAGGAAAAAAAGTCCACTAAGCGTCATTAAACTATACAATAAAGAAGGTGGATACTTACTGGTATTAAGAAATGATAAAATAGTTTTTACAAAATTATCCTGCTTTGCCCATGGCGATGGGTCCCCATAAATATTGATACCTCTCAAGACAATAAAACCAATTAATGCTGTGATTCCGTATTGCATGAATTTTTTTCTTCTTGCACCAGATTCTAATTCAAAAATTTTTCCCAAACCAAAACCCAATAATAAAATCCCTAGCCAGGGGATTAAGGGATAACCAATAAAAAATGTCAAGTGTTCCGACAAGGGAAACATGGATGGTACAAAAAGAGGAGAAACTGATTTAACCCAAATGCTTTGACTTCCTTGAAATAGCCATTCTAGCAAATTGTGTACACTTATAATGCAAATACCAATAGCCATTATTTTTTTGGGAGACACTGTAAGTAAAGCTGCTAGTATAATC
>CAMFKK010000012.1 GCA_945957225.1 uncultured Sphingobacteriia bacterium
AAATCTCAAACAAAAGAAAACCGCCCCAATTTGTATTGAGACGGCTTCTTTTTATTAAACTAGTAGTTGATAATCATTCATTACTTCTTCCTACATTCTTCACTCTTCGTTCTTCACTTTTCACTTCTTCCTACATTCTTCACTCTTACCTCTTCACTCTTTACTTTACAAGTAGCTGCCCATGTTTTTCAGGGTCAAATTCCCATTTCCACCTTCTATGACTCCAGAGATAATTAGAAGGTTTCATTTTCACTGCACGTTCCACATACCCTGCAAATACCTGGGTAAGCTCTCCGTCTTTGTACAAATTTGGCGTGGTAGTAATGACTTCTAAATCTACCCGATAATAGCCCCTTTTTACCTTATAAAAATGTCCAAAGACAACGGCTGTATTATTGAGTTTTGCCCCTTTTTCAGGACCAACCACAAAGGGGGTTGGTCTTCCAAAATAGTTAACCCAATGGGCTTTGAACTGATTGGGTGGATTTTGATCTGCAGCCAAACCCAAGGCATATCGGTCTGGTACATGGGCTTTGAAATTGTTTTTGAACTCGTTGGCTGGTACTAGAATGGTACCATTCTTCCTCCGCATATCCAACATCATTTTATTAAATACTTTATTGGTCAAAGGTTGGTATACCCCAACAAATGGGAATTTACTAACCCGGCTAATTCCCAGATTAATCACTTCCCAGTTAAAGAAATGACCACATTGCAATTGTACATTTTGTCCACTGGCATATAGCTCATTAAGGACTTCTATATTTGAGGAAAATCTCTGCTCAATGGATTTATTAGATATTGAAAACATCTTAATGGTCTCAAACACCATGTCAATAAAATTATGGTAAAAATCTTTGGCAATTCTTACCCGTTCTGTCTCAGTTTTTTCGGGAAAAGCAATTGCCAAATTTTTCATTACTACTGCTTTTCTATAACCCATTACATAATAGACCAAGCCATAAAATGCATCGGCCATCAGATACATGATGCGCCAAGGGATGAGCGATAACAAATAAAAGAATCCGTAAGTAAGATGATACATGTGGCAATTTCTAAGCGCAAGTTACAAAATGATATTTTGCAATAAATCTGATTTCTGTTGGTGATCCGTATTATAGTGCAAGCCCCTGCTTTCTTTGCGGAATTGAGCTCCTTTAACAATCAGATATCCTACTGTAATCAAGTTGCGCAATTCGCTTAATTGTGGTGATACTTTAGTTGATCTATATAAATCTTCTGTCTCCGTGAAGAGTAGGTCTAATCTTTTCATTGCCCTTTCTAAACGCACATCCGTTCTAACAATACCTACATAATCACTCATGATTTGGGTTAACTCTTTTTGACTTTGTGTAATCAAAATCATTTCCCTAGGATCACTGGTTCCAGTAGCCTTCCAATCAGGAATGCGTTTTTCAAAATTCAACTTTTCCACCTTGTCTGCACTATTTAGATAAGCCCTATGAGCAAAGACCATGGCTTCTAATAAGGAGTTGCTAGCTAATCTATTGGCGCCATGCAATCCAGTACTAGCGCATTCACCACAGGCATAAAGGTTTTGAATGGAAGTCCTACCCCACTCATCGGTTTTGATGCCACCGCAACTATAATGCGCTGCGGGAGCAACAGGAATCATTTGTTGCATCACATCAATGCCAATACTTAAACACTTTTCATAGATATTGGGGAAATGGTGGATGAATTTATCCTTATTCATATGCCTAGCATCTAGGTATACGTGTTCTGTACCAGTACGCTTCATTTCATTGTCTATGGCTCTAGCTACAATATCTCTGGGTGCTAGGTCCTTTCTTTCATCATAACGTTCCATAAAAGCCTCACCGGCTTTGTTGCGCAAGATGCCACCATCGCCGCGCACGGCTTCTGTAATTAAGAAAGAGGGAGAAACACCCGGCTCAAATAATGCCGTTGGATGAAACTGGATAAATTCCATGTTCTCAATCTTTCCTTTGGCCCTATAGACCATGGCTATGCCATCGCCAGTGGCAATTCTGGGATTGGTGGTAGTTCTGTAGGCTTGACCACAACCACCAGTTGCTAATACCGTAATCTTAGAAAGTATGGTTTCAATTTGATTGGTCTGTTTGTTTAAAACATAGACCCCATAACAGGTAATATCTAAAGTAGACTTGGTAACCAAGTATCCCAAATGGTGCTGGGTAATAATATCTACTACAAAACAATGGTTGATCAAATGAATATTACTTGAAGTTGCTAGCTGTGCTAGCAAAGCACGTTCCATTTCTTTTCCGGTAACGTCTTTGTGGTGCAGGATTCTATTCTCACTATGTCCGCCTTCTTTTCCTAGACTATATTCCCCTTTTTCATTGCGGTCAAAATTGGCGCCTAAGTCAATGATCTCACGAATTCTTTCTGGACCTTCTTTAACTACCAACGCTACAATGTCTTCGTTACAAAGACCATCGCCTGCTACAAGGGTATCTTCAATATGTTTGTCATAACTATCTTTGTTCTCATCCCAAACCCCAGCAATACCGCCTTGTGCATACTTGGTATTGGTTTCATCGGCATCTGTTTTGGTAATGACCGTAATGGTTTTATCAGGATGAGCTTCACTCATTTTCAAAGCATAGGTAAGCCCTGCAATACCTGAACCAATAACCAGAAAATCTGTTTCCATATTTGGAAGTTTATCAAGCCGGATCTATCCAGGCTTCACTGTCTTTGAGTAATTGAATGAGTTCGTTTACGGCAATACTACTGTCAATGTTTTTCTTGACTACTTCTTTTCCTTTGTACAAAGTAATGGTTCCAACACCGCTTCCCACATATCCAAAATCGGCATCCGCCATTTCTCCTGGACCATTCACAATACAACCCATGATGGCAATTTTTACGCCTTTCAAATGGTTGGTCACACTGCGAATTTTGGCAGTGGTTTCTTGCAAGTCAAATAAAGTTCTACCACAGCTAGGGCAGGATATATATTCTGTTTTAGAAATCCTGGTTCTGGTTGCTTGCAAAATACCAAAAGCCGTATTGTTCAGGAATTGCTCTACGCTTTGGTTGTTCAAATAGTTTCTTCCAGAAGCATTATTCACTTCAGAACTTCCATAAGACTGACTGGTCATTCCTAAACAAATACCATCACCAAATCCGTCAAGGAATAGGGCCCCACATTCTGTACTGTAATGAATCAGGTGTTCATCAGCAGTTTGCCAATTACTATCAGTAATCAACACTACTGGATTGTTGATACCCTTATTGATCAATTCCAAAAACATTCTTCTAATAGCAGGCATGGCTTGCTGATTTTGGCTACTCAAACAAAGCACTACTGTTGGATCATTAGCTACTTGGTCTAAATAACTATAATCGTTAATAGGCGTTTCATCTGAATAACAATCCATCATCACAAAATTCAATACAGGATGTTTGAATTCCGATTCTACAAAACCTTGTGCGTCAAAAATGGGTAGGCATTTTGATTGGTCATTGGCCATGGCCGCTGTAGCGGGATAGCAAATGACTTTTAAGGTTCCAGGTAGTGCAAAATCCAATGTTTGGTTTCCTGTAAAAACAAAATCCGCTGCAGCGTCACTGATATTCCATTTGTCAGTTTGTGCATCATATCTATAACCAATGGATGCTAAATCTTCTGCTTGAATACTGGCCAATCTACTTAGGTCTGCTACAACAACAGGAACTTGTTTGCCGCCAATATTGTCCACTGCAAAACTTTTTCTTCTGCCGTAAACAAAAGGGCTATATCCAATTTTTTCAATAGTAGGTATCACAGAAACTGCAGCCGGTTTGGCGTATCTTTTTACCAGGTCTCTGCAAACTGGAATTTCAAATTCGGGGTCTTCTGTTAAACTCACACGCACCGTATCTCCAATGCCATCTTCTAATAAGGTGCCAATTCCTGCTGCACTTTTCACCCTTCCGTCTTCTCCATCTCCCGCTTCAGTTACACCTAAATGCAGTGGATAGATTTCTCCAAACTCTGCGTCCATTTGTTGAATCAATAACCTATAAGCCTGTACCATAACTTGTGGGTTAGAGGCCTTCATACTTAGGACAATATTGTGGTAAGATTCGTATCGCGCAATGCGCAAAAATTCCATGGCTGATTCCACCATGCCGTTTGGGGTATCTCCATAACGGCTCATGATCCTATCACTCAAGGAACCATGATTGGTGCCAATACGCATGGCCGTTCCATACTCCTTACAAATGCGCAACAAAGGCGTAAATCTTTCTTGAATCCGTTCTATTTCTTCTGCGTATTCTGCATCAGTATAATCTATCTGTTCAAATTTTTTCTTGTCTACATAGTTACCCGGATTCACCCTAACTTTCTCTACAATTCTGGCAGCAATTTCTGCGGCATTGGGGGTAAAATGAATATCTGCAATCAGTGGTGTATCATAACCACGTTTGCGTAATTCATTTTTAATATTTAGTAAGTTTTCTGCTTCGTTTCTGCTAGGTGCTGTTATACGCACCAATTCTGCACCCGCTTCTATACAACGAATGGTTTGCTCCACAGTAGCAAGGGTATTCATGGTATCTGTGGTGGTCATGGTCTGCACACGAACAGGATGAAAATTACCCAAGGAAAGGGATCCAATTTTCACTTCTCTGGTGGCCAATCTTGACCTATTGGTGAGCGAATTACAATACAATTGCATAAAACGGGTTGTGTTACAAATCTAAAGCATATCTAACAACTATCTAGTGGAATGGTTTAGCGTTTGCCTTCTAGAAAGCCTTGCTCTTTAAGAACTGCTTTTAAGATGTCTTGTCTTATGGTTCCTGGTTTGGTATCATGTGGTCCTTCTACATTGAGTACAAAGAAATGTACGTGTTTGTTTTCTTCAATCCAACCCACTAACCAACCTAGGGCATTGCCATTCTCTTTATAACCCCATCCTGTTTTATATGCCAGTCTATAATTGGCATTGTCTTCTTGCACCATTATTTTCCTAACTATCTCTTGGGTTCTTTTTTGAAAGGGTAGCAAATTAAAATAGAGTTTCTTAACCAGTCCCATTTGCTCATCGGCCGTTATTTTAAGGCTATTGTCTAACCAAAACTGGTCTACGGTTTTGCCCATTTGTTTATTGCCATATTTGAGTGAGTCTAACCAGAACTGCATGGTATCTTTTCCAATTCTGCGAGCCACTTCTTGAAAATAAGGAACAGCTGATCTTTTAAAAGCTTCTTCCATGGTAAGGTCTTGGTTCCAACTCATGCTGCTGTCTCCGTTTGGAAAATCGCGCAGAACACCATCCCATTTTATCAGCATTTTTTCATTGAAAATCTTGCCAGTTTCTAACCCAATCAAGCTATTGACAATCTTAAAAGTGGAAGCTGGTAAATAAGCCGTGTCGCGATAGCGAGCCAAATTATAGATGGTAAATTGACCACTCCCATTATTAAAGATGGCAAAACTTCCTGTTACACCCTTGGCATCAAAATGTGTTTTGATCTTGTTGTCAATGGTAACATTGTTGGGAGAACAGCCTGCAAAAGCTAGGGCCGCAAATAGCATTGTTGAGAAATAAAGACGCATATTGGTTAATTGAACTGCAAAGTTAACCCAAATGCCTATTGTTTTACCAGCTGGTATTCCTTTACTTGGTACATGCTCATTAAATCTAAGACTTTGGCCAAACAATGGTCAGAATAGCCTTTTTGGGTAATCAGACTAAGGGGCTTTGCATGAAATGCTGCTTCATGCGTTTCCAAATATGGTCTTAAGGAATCCATGTGCAGCCTGATTTGAATATTGTCTAAATGCAATTCCAAACTATCTTTTTCAATATGTATAGCATAGGAAAGGTCATAACTAATCCTGGCTTTTTCGGGTGCTATGGTTTGAATGGTCACTGGATTATCCGCTGGCTGTTGAACCTGATTGCTATAATACTGGATGCCAAAAAAAGTGGCAAGACTGAGCAATATAGTTACCAGAATGGCTATGCCTATTCGCTTCATAAGATTGTTATTTAAGATTTTAACACACCCAATTCCTTGCCCACTTTGGTAAATGCTGCAATGGCTTTATCCAAATGTTCTTGGGTATGTGCAGCACTTAATTGAACGCGTATTCTTGCCAAGCCCTTTGCCACAACAGGAAAAAAGAATCCAATAACATATACCCCTTCTTCTAAAAGTGCAGCCGCAAATTCTTGCGCAACCGTTGCTTCATACAACATGATGGGAACAATGGGGTGGTCACCTGGTTTTATATCAAAACCCGCATCCGTCATCTTGGTTCTAAAATATTTGGTATTGTACTCTAGCCTATCGCGCAGCTCTGTGGTTTCTGTTAGCATATCTAATACTGCTATGCTTGCTCCTACAATGCTTGGCGCCACTGTGTTTGAGAACAAATAGGGTCTGCTTCTTTGGCGCAGCATTTCAATCACTTCTTTTTTGCCTGATGTAAATCCACCACTGGCGCCACCTAGTGCTTTACCCAAAGTACCAGTGATAATATCAATCCTACCCATGACCCCGCGGTATTCGTGGGTTCCTCTTCCTGACTTACCTAAGAATCCTGATGAGTGGCATTCATCAATCATCACAATAGCGTCATACTTGTCTGCCAAATCACAGATCTTGTCTAATTGCGCAATGGTTCCGTCCATGCTAAAAGATCCATCGGTAACAATGATCCTGCTTCTACATGCTGCAGTTTCCTTGAGTTTGGATTCCAAGTCTTGCATATTATTGTGCTCGTATCTATGGCGCTGAGCCTTACACAACCTAACACCATCAATGATGGATGCATGGTTTAGTGCGTCACTAATTAGGGCGTCTTCTTCATTGAAAAGGGGTTCAAACACACCACCATTGGCATCAAAAGCTGCGGCATACAAAATGGTGTCTTCTGTACCCAAGAATTGGGCAATTTTTTGTTCTAACTCTTTGTGAATGTCTTGTGTACCACAGATAAAACGCACAGAACTCATACCATATCCATGGCTTTCAATGGCTTTATGGGCCGCTTCAATTACTTTGGGGTGTGAGGATAGTCCTAAATAATTATTGGCACAGAAATTCAATACAGTTTTACCATTTACGGTAATCTCAGGCCCTTGTTCACTGGTAATAATGCGCTCTTTCTTAAACAGTCCGGCTTTTTCTATTTCTGTGAGTTCTGCTTGGATTCTATTGGCAAATGATTGGTTCATATGACTATTTTATATGCTCAAAGATAAGGGGGTAAGTGGAAAAAAACTACCAAGCGTTAACATGGTTCCCTACCTTTGTAATATGCGTCACCTATCAATTATACTAGCGCTGGTGATTTTGGTTTCAGGATGTAGCAAATCAAACTCTGACCCCATTGTTGATCCAGCTCCGCCAATACCCCCTGTTCCTAGCCCAAATGCCAATTTCATTAGGGGATTAGACCTTTCTTTTAGTCCAGAAATTTTAGCATCCGGTACCCAATTTTATCAAAATGGTCTAAAGGCCGATTTAATACAAATTTGTAAGGACAAAGGCATCAACACGGTAAGACTGAGACTATGGCATAATCCCATTAATGTACATTCCAGTTTAAAAGAAGTTGTGGATTTCTCTAAAACCCTTTCAGATAAAGGTTTTGGTATTTGGTTAGATATTCATTATTCCGATACTTGGGCCGATCCAGCCAATCAAAACAAACCCGCTGCATGGAAAAATGCTACTAGTAACACCTTAAAGGATTCTGTTTATCAATACACAGCAAAAGTTATGGCTGCTTTTAAAACGGCAGGTATTGGTTTGAAAATAGTTCAGGTAGGTAACGAAACCAATGCAGGATTTTTGTGGAACGATGGAAGAGTGGGTGGGAGTTATGATAACAATTGGGCCAATTATGCTTTGCTTTTAAAAGAAGGATTGCGTGCTGTTAAAGAAGCCGATAGCAATACCAAAACCATGGTGCATTTTGCAGGGATAGATGGGGCGGAATGGTTTTACAATAACCTTGCATTACAGTCCATTAGTTATGACTATATAGGATTATCCTTTTATCCCATTTGGCATGGTAAAAGTTTAGACGCATTAGGAACGGGTCTGAATAATTTAATTAGCAAATTTCAAAAACCAGTTGTCATTGCAGAAACTTCTTATCCCTTTACACTAGGCTGGAATGACTATACCAATAATGTTGTTGGATTATCTAATCAATTGATTCCTGAATATCCAGCATCGCCCGAAGGGCAACAAGCCTATACTAAAGCATTGATAGATGTTTTAAAAAAATTGCCACAACAACAGGGCATGGGTCTTTGTTGGTGGGCACCAGAATGGGTGGCTTTTAAAGGTCCCACTGCAACCAATGGTTCTAGCATGGAAAACCTGACCCTGTTTGACTTTACAAATAATGCACTTCCTGCATTAAATAGTCTGGGTACTTATTAAAAAAGCCATCCTAAAAAGAATGGCTTTTCAACTGTTGTAGAATCTTATTTTTTCACTTTTACGGGAAACTTGTGAAACATATTGGGGATCACAATTTGAACCGTTGTCTTGATATCCATAAGACTAGACTCTTCTTTTCTAGCTTGTGCCGTGCTTCTCCAAACTACTTCATTGGTTTTGTGGTCTATCATATCTATCACCATGGTACCATCGCGAAAAGATTCCAATTGGGCATTTCCATTATAGACCTCGGGTCTATTATCTGAACTAAAATAATAGATCTTGGGCTGGTTGGGTAAATTAGCAGTTTCAATATAGGGGCTATAGGTAATCTGCTGATCACGATTTACTTGATAGTCTTTTTTCATGACCAAATTATACCTAAATAAGACGTCTGGATTGGCCGTATCATACACCATTCCTTTCTCACTTAACACACGGAAACCTTCTTCAGTAAGGGCCGCAACCAATTTTTTCCTATCCACTATTTTAGAATAAGAAGTGTCTTTGGTAGGCAAAAAAGCATAGGTCTTATACTTTGTAAAATCTACTCCTTTTAAGCTTTCTGAGCTATACATTTTAGGTCCACTGGAACAAGCAGCAAACAAAAAGGCCAATAGGCCAACTATGGCAAAATTCTTTATCATGCTGCAAAATACAAATCCAGCGCCAATTTTGCTATTTTTTGGGCTAAGCAGTCACAAAACGATAGCCCACACCTTTAATGGTAATGATCTCAAGTTTGGGGTCTTCTTTTAAATAAGACCTGATTTTGGTAATATAAACATCTAGATTCCTGCTGTTAAAAAAACTATCGTTCCCCCAAATATGGTTTAACAATTCCCTTCTATCAATGATGGCATTGCTATTTAGGTAGAGATACTTGAGTAATTCGCTTTCGCGATAGGAAAGTTTTTTCTCTAGAGAACCTTTGCGCAAAACTTGTTTGTTAATCTGGAATTCGTATTCCCCAATTTGAATCTGTTCTCCAGAAATAGGTAGGTTTTCCTCTTTTTTAACCCTAAGTGCATTTTCAATTCTGACTATCAATTCTTCCATACTAAATGGCTTACGGATATAATCGTTTCCACCAATTTTGAACCCATGCACTAAGTCTTCCGTTTGGGTTTTTGCTGTAAGAAATAGGATAGGGATATCATCGTTGATTTTACGAATGTCTTCTGCAATTTCAAAGCCACTTTTATTTGGCAGCATCACATCAAGGACACAGATATCTGGCAATTCGTCTTCAAAAGTTCTTAATACATCTGCACCATCTGTTTCCATAACTACTTCAAAACCCCTGCTCTCTAAGGTTTCTTTGACAATTTTTCCTAAGAAAACCTCATCCTCTACATACAAGACTTTTATACTCATGCGTTGGGTAATTTAATGGTAAATACAGATCCCTTAGCAGGTTGACTTTCTACTGCAATGCTTCCTCTATGTTGTTGAATCACGTGTGCCGCATAACTCAGACCCAATCCATAGCCCTTGATATTATGATGATCCCCTGAAGGCACTCGGAAGAATTTTTCAAAAACCTTACTAGCATATTCAGGTGAAATGCCAATTCCATTGTCTTCTACAATTAATTTAAATTCTTGTGGTGTTGCTGCTAATTCAACTTTGATTTCAGGTTTGTTACCTCCATATTTTATAGCATTGTCCAATAAATTATAAATCACACTGGTGATATGTAATCTATCCGCCTGAATTATAAAGGGTTCTCCTGCTGTTTTGAAACTTACAGTGGCGTTATTTTTTTGGAATTGCAATCGCATACTATGCATTACTTCTTCCACCAATTCTTTTAGGTTGAATTGCGTTTTTTGCAATTCAATGTCCTTGTTTTCAAACATGGACAGTTTCAGAACTTTGTCTACCAAGAGACTTAACCTTTGCAATTCAGAAGCTGAAATATCTAAGTACTCCTTGGTACGCTCTGGACTTTGTAAGGCATCAAAATTTCTAAGTGCTTCAATAGCCACATTTACAGTAGCAATAGGTGTTTTTAATTCATGAGTAATATTACTGATGAAATCATTTTTCATCAGGGTCAACCTTCTTTGTGCCAATAAGTTTCTATAAAGGAATAAAAAACTGAGCGCTGTAAAAGCTACTAATAATAATGAAAGTAAAATTTGTGGCGCAATTTTGCGCATCAAGAAACTGGTAGGCGCGTCAAAACTTGCCTGATAGGCATTCTTACTTAAAAATCCTACTGGTACTTTAGATGTACTAAAGTGCATTCCTGCAATGGAATCTGGTCTAAACAAACTATCTCTTTTGATACTAAAATTGGCATTGATACCCGCATTAGACAAAGCAATTTTATAAGCGGAGTCAATCTGTGGAATAGAAATGGTATCGTTCAGGGTTCTAGATTTGATTAAAAAATCTTGAGTCATTCTTCTAACCCTATGTGATGGCGGTCTTGGAGGTGGCACGGGCTCTTCAGAACGAATAAATTCTGCTACAGAATCATGTCTACTAGAAGTTTGAATACTGATTTTAGGAACATGCTCCCCGGCTTTTGACATTCCCATTCTGATTCCTTCTTGAATCAATTGGGTAATATTGATATTGCCAGATTTTACGCTGGACTTAACCATTGAGTCCATCCTTTTCTGAAATATGATCACTGACTTTTTAGAAGGCACTGAATCAGAATCATTGTCCAAATTCTCTGAATGATCAGCATTAAAACGGAATTTGATGCTACCAGACCCGCCTTTTTCATTGGGCTCCTCCATACTCATGCCATTTTCATTCATAGAAATAATCATTTCTTTTGTTGGCTTAGCATTGGCCTTAATTCTAATTTCTGGTAATTTCTTGGCTACCAAATCTGCCACATCGCCTAAGAAATTATTTTCCTCAGGAATAATTTGATAAAAAAGCGAGTCTTTTTTTAAGCGTTGGGCCTGCACCTTGTACATGGTCTCCCTAAATACAATATCGGTTGTCTTTTTAAAACCCGCCGCTTCTTCCATGTAGAGTTTCTGTAACCAATAGGTCTGAAATGCCACAATCAATAAGATGGCAGCTATCATGAGCATCCTGGAGACCCCTATTTTAGAAATGGAAAAATGGAACATATGGTTGTTTACCCTTCAAAGATAATTGGCTATTCAACCCAATAATGCTTTCATTAACCTAAATTAACCAATAATCAAGCTATGTTAACTCCCCAATGTATAGATTTGAAGCTTAAAACAAATTACATGCGAAAAGTTTTACTCTCCTTTACCTGCTTAACAGGTTTTTTGTTGTCTAATGCACAGCAAAAAGAAGGAACCATTGTGTTTGAACGCAAGATCAATATGCACAAAACCATCACGGATGAACAAATGCGCGCCATGATGCCGGAATTCCGGACTAGCAAACACTTGCTATTGTTTAGTGATAGCGTTTCTGTTTATAAGGCCATTCCAGAAGACGAAGCTCCTGATCCATTTGCAGGAGGTGGTGGTGGACCAAGAATGACTATGCGTTTTGGCAATGATGGCGGGGATTTGTACAAAAATTTTGGTCAGTCTAAATCAGTATTAACTTCTGAACTTGGCGGCAAAAATTTCCTGGTTGTTGATAGTATTAAACCACAACCTTGGAAATTGAGTATGGAAACCAAACAGATTTTGGGTCAAAACTGTCACAAAGCCACTAGAAAAATGCCTGCTCCACAAATGAGTATGCGCGTGATGACCATGGGCGGCCCCGGTAGTGCAACCACAAAGGATACCACGGTTCAAAAACCAGTTGCAGCAAAAGAGATGGAAGTTGTTGCTTGGTTTGCAGATAATATTGTTAGTCCTGTTGGCCCAGAAAGCTATGGTCAATTACCCGGTGTGATTTTGGAATTAGACATTGACAATGGCAGAACGGTATATACGGCAAAAGAAATTAAAGCCACAGTTGATGCCAAAGAATTGAAAGAACCAAAAAAAGGTAAAGTAGTAACCCAAGAAGAATACCGCAAATTGATGATGCAGATGATGCAAAATCAAGGTGGACCAGCTATGTTCCGCAGAAGTGATAACTAATCATTAATTACAATAAAAAAGCCGTACAGTTGATTGCTGTACGGCTTTTTTATTGCCGCAATTTAAACGGAATATACTTGATGATAGCACAAAAGCAATGAGACTAATTGAGACTACTTGAATCGGTTTTAATTACCCATGGACCTAACCACAATCCTTGCTCCGCCAGTGGTAGAGCCTGCTTTATTTAGTCTATAACTAGCCGTAAGCATAAAATAACGTTGTAACACATTGTAGCGCGTATCTTCTATGTAATTCTGTGAAGCATTCCTAGAAACGCCCACATTCTTATTCAATAAGTCAAAGACAGAAAACTTGATCTCGGCACGGTTGTTTTTCAGGAATCCCTTGGCCATTGACAGATTCCAAAGAGGCAGGTTTAGGTTATAGCCGTAGGCCCTACCACTATTAATAGTATAGTTGAAATTGTTGTTCAATAACAGACCCCAAGGCAAGCTATTATTGGTTTCTAGCCCATAGATCTGTTGCAGATAGCGGCTATTCAATTGGGGTTGCAATGTATATTCCACGTTACTAAAATTGACCCTTGCAGAAAACCTAAGATCAAACTTTGTATCATTTCCATATGACCAACTAATATTGGGACCAAAACTTGAATTGATAATGGTATTTTTTGCCAGATTGATGAATGAAACATTATTCATATAGCTAGTACCCAATCCAATATCTATTCTTGATTTGAGTTTTTTAATAGGGAACCCCATATCTGCATTGGCAAACAAATTATAGACTCCATCTGTATTTACTGGACTAGTAATTCTAGAACCATTGGTTTGTACTATGTCTGAATTCACAATGGCATTATCCGATCTTGAAGCAGAGACAAATGCAAAGAAATTACTTTGGGTAAAGGTATTGGCATTAAAATAATTCAGACTCAAATTCTGTACATAGGTTCTTTTCAAATTTGGATTACCCGTATAAGTATTCAAAGGGTCAGTGACATCTATAATTGGCTGTAATTGAGTAGTAGATGGATTTTGAGTAGAAGTACCATAATTCAAACTTAAATTTCGCGTACTGTTTAACTTATACTGCAGATTCAAACTTGGCAACATATCTGTAAAGCGCTGGTTGATTACATTCCCATTGCTATTATTAGTACTTATTAGACTGGTAGTTTGCAGAGAAGTACCAATAGTATAATTGATTTTTTTCTGATTACTTCTCCAAGAGATGCCACCACCACCATATTCAAAACTATTTTTAAAATCATTACTCTGCAATTTATTTAATAGGTCAAATTTTCCTGAAGCTACATTATAATCATAAGCTTTTCTATTGCTCCTGCCTTTGGAACTATTGTAAAAAACACTAAACTCTAAGAGGGATTTTTTTCCTATTGGTTCTGTATATATTAAGTTTCCTCCAAAACTACTAGCATGCGCATCCCTAGTATTGCGTTGATTTGTGATACTATCTTTTAGTGAAATGCCAGAAACATAAAAACTATTTCTATTCAATAATGCCCCAGTTTGAGTGCTATTGTTATCATTCCAATTGAGATTGGATGATATGGTTCTTCCTTTCTTTTTTAGCCTTTGTCTATACTGGACATTCGTTACCATATTGGTTGCTTCAGACCTAGTGCTATTGTCACTTGAACCATCATTTAATTTTGTCCCCTTTGCATCTGTACTCACATAATTACTGGTACTTCTATTGTCATTCTGTTGGAAAGTGATCTGGGGTACAATTTTAAAAGATATAAAACTGTCTACCTTTTGATCAATACTAAAATTCACGCGTTGTTGTTGTACCCTTTTCTGGTTGATACTATTAGAGACATAGTCAAAATTATTTCCAGGAAGTAGGTTCTGCCTATTGCTACTTCTTTCTGTTCCTAAGTCAACATCCGATGCAATAAATGAACCATTTACATCCGTTTTCTTCTTCCAGGTATCATTAAAATTCACCCCTCCCGCAAAGGTTTTAGCAATTCCTTGTTGGTTTTGGCCAAGACCAGAAATGGGTAATCCATTATCGTCCCCGCTGCCAACCCTAATATTTATTCCACCGCCAGATCGCATACCCCTAGCCAGATCTCCTGAAAAATTGAGCACGTCATTAATGCTAAATCCTTGTCTATTGGTATTATTAGCCATTCCCAATAATGAGATTTGCTGGTCTCCATTGAATTTATTGATATTGGTTTGAGCATCAAACCTAGCATCTGTTCCCGCCCCTGCTGATACTTTTCCAAAAAGAGACTTATTTCTGTCTTTTTTGAGTTTGAGATTAATGGCTTTCTCAGTTTGACCATCATCTACTCCTGTAAATGCTGCCCTATCAGATTTTTTATCAAAGACCTGTACTTTGTCTACTGCATCAGCGTCTAGATTCTTAGTGGCTAGTTTAGGATCTCCAGTAAAAAATTCTTTTCCATTGACCAAGACACGATTAATTTTTTGACCATTTACACGCACCGTTCCATCGGCATCAACCACTACTCCAGGTAACTTTTTGAGCAGGTCTTCTACAACCGCATTGGGTTGTGTCTTAAAGTTTTCGGTATTAAATTCCAAAGTGTCGTTGTTCATAACAACGGGTGCTCTTTTGGCATTCACCGTAACTGCTGATGCGCTGTTCACATCTGTCATGGCCAATACTCCTAGGTTGACAGACTCTCCCTCTTTTAAGTTTACAGGCACCCAAACTGGAACAAATCCCACATAGGAGGCAGAAACCAAGTAATTGCCTTTGGCGATATTCTTTAATTGAAATGCCCCTGTAGAATCAGCCCTTAAAAAACTGATTAATGAAGAATCTTTTGCCTGAACCAACGAAATGGTTGTGTATGAAAGCCCACGTTTAGAGGCGGTATCCATGACCGTACCCTTGATGAACCCTAGTGGTTTTTGTGCATTGGCTACTAAAAAACAAGCGCATGCTAGTAACACATAAAAAAATCTTTTCATCCAATTAGTTTGGCCGAAACTACTGCAACCTATTTAAAACAAGTGTTAATGATTATGTGCTAATAGTTAATCAAGGTTAATGTTAGGGTTTATTAGCCAAAATGGTTTCAATAGCAGTTATATCTTCTGTACTAAATGACTTGTTTTTAAGCGCATGTAAATTATCATCCAATTGTGCAACAGAGCTAGCCCCTATTAAAACAGATGTAACACGCTGGTCTTTTAATAACCAAGCAATAGCCATCTGCGCTAATGACTGATTCCTGCGTTCTGCTATATTGTTCAATGCATGTAACTGAGTTAATAACGCTGGTGTAATGGCCGAGCTCTGTAACGCACCATGTTCTTTTCCCGCCCTAGAATCAGCAGGAACACCTTTTAAATATTTATTGGTTAACAATCCTTGAGCCAAGGGCGAAAAAGCTATACATCCCACGCCTTTATCTTGCAATAGATCCATCAAGCCTTCTTCTACCCATCGCACAAGCATACTATACTTGGGTTGATGAATTAAACAAGGAGTCCCAGAAGCTTTAAGTATTTCAATTACTTTTGCGGCTAATGGTGCTGGATAATTAGAAATACCCACATACAATGCTTTTCCTTGTTGAACCGCTGAAGTCAAAGCCCCCATGGTTTCTTCTAAAGGCGTATCTGGGTCTGGTCTATGAGAATAAAAAATATCTACATAGTCCAGATCCATTCTTTTTAAGCTCTGATCCAAACTAGAAAGCAAGTATTTTCTAGAACCCCAATCGCCGTAAGGCCCATCCCACATGGTAAAACCTGCTTTGGTTGAAATGATCATTTCATCGCGATAGCCTGCAAAATCTTTTTTCAGGATAATGCCAAAATTTTCTTCTGCTGACCCTGGAGGAGGACCATAGTTATTAGCAAGGTCTAAATGAGTAATACCAGTATCAAAAGCCCTCCAAAGAATCTTTCTAAAATTTTCAAAAACGTCAACTCCCCCAAAATTATGCCAAAGGCCAAGTGATATTTCTGGTAAACGAATTCCAGAAACACCGCAACGGCGGTATTCCATGTCTTGGTATCGGTTGGTTGCAGGTTGATATGCCATAATTATTTTTTATTTGGTTGTATTAGGTCCCATAGGTTTCCATAAAGGTCTTCAAATACGGCTACTATGCCATATTCCTCTTCTGATGGCGGTCTTACAAAACGGATTCCATCAGCAGTCATTCTAGCATGATCCCTATAAAAGTCATCGGTATACAAAAACAGAAAAACCCGTCCGCCTGTTTGATTACCAATGCGGGTTTGCTGTTCAGGCGTTGCAGCTTTGGCCAATAACAGGCAGGTGGTAGTATTACCCGGAGGTGCTACCATCACCCATCTTTTGGTTTCTGACAGTTTGGTATCTTCTATTAATCTAAAATGAAGTTTTTGTGTATAGAATGCAATGGCTTCATCATAATCAGCTACTACCAAGGCCATATGTGCAATCTGTTGTTCCATTTTAAAGTTTAATACGAAAATAGGGTATTACTTATTTCATTTTTTTTAGTTTTTTTGGTTTTGTAAGACTGGAATAATTTTAGTTGCAGCTATAGGGCATTTTTAATATATTTATATCACCCAATTGTCTCCCCCCTGCAGATTGGTTCGTTAGAATCTATACAATTCATGAGTGAAGCAAACAAAACTTTCTCCCTTGAAAGCAATATCAGCCCAAATGCTATATTGGAGTATCATTTAAACAATGGACCCTTTGCCATTATTGAATGGGATAAAGCATTTAGAATTACAAGGTGGTCTCAAAAAGCAGAAGAACTGTTTGGCTGGAAATCACAAGACGTATTGGGCTTGCATTTTAATGATTTCAATTTTATTCCAAAAGAGGAAATAAAGCATATTCAACACTTTATTGATGAAATATCCATAGGCGATTTACTTGTGAAAATTTTGGAAAACCAAAATAGCACCAAGGATGGCAAAATCTTGCATTGCAGATGGCATAATTCTATATTAAGGGACGAAACAGGAAGAATGTTATCCGTTTTTTCCATGGTAGAAGATATCAGTGAATTGAAAAGTGTTCATGAAAATCTTAGAAAAAGTGAGGAAAGGTACCAATTAGCTTTGGCAGGTTCCAAGGACGGCATCTGGGAATGGGATATTGAAAAAGATCTTGCCTATTTTTCTCCTAGATGCCAAGAAATGGTAGGCGAAGAATTTGACTCTAGAAT
>CAMFKK010000013.1 GCA_945957225.1 uncultured Sphingobacteriia bacterium
TCTTTGTACTTTTACGGTCATGATCATTGATGGCGCAAAGAAATTCTTGACCACAAAAAAACTGCTGCTCTATAGCTTTTTGCTTGAGACGCTCTGTGTCAGTTATGCTTTGTACTGGAAAGCCGCCACGCCTATCACAAGTGTTATATTCACTTTGAGCGGTGCAATGATTGTCTATTGTTTATTAAAACTTCCCAAACCCATTACGGATCAGGTAATTGCCATTACGCCTATTTGGCGAAAGTATCGCGCGGTCTTATCAGTGATGGCGCTGATGGCCATTGGTGGTGCGGCTTACAAATGGATCCAAGAAGCTCCAATGGATTATCATGATGGCGATATGTTACCCATTATAAAGATTATGAATGAGCGTTTTATAAACGGCCAGTGGTCGCATGTATATGACGTGATTCCTGAAATCTGGAACGGGATTCAACCCATTTACTTACCCGCCATGTGGCTACCCTTTGGCCTGCCAGTATTGCTGGGACTGGATTTGCGTTGGATGACATTTATAGCTTTGTTTGTTGTATCGGCCCTGTTTTTATTCAAGATCAACCCTAAACACCATAAAGCCCCTTACCTGGTATTGGCTGCATTTGTGCTCATCTGGTGGTTGCTCAGTGCAGAAAATTCCGGACTCATTCCTTATACTGAAGAAGGGGTGGTCATACTTTTTTATAGTTTGTTGGCCATTGCACTTACTGGACAAAACGCATGGTTTATTGGCATTACCACATCGCTCTGCATCTTGAGTAGGTATGCCATTGTAGGTTGGTTGCCCGCAATGTTGCTATACTATGCACTTAACAAAGACTGGAAGAGTTTGGTACAATTCTGCGCCACGGGCCTAGCTTGTTTTTCACTTTTGGTCCTGATTCCTTTTGGTTGGACTACTTTTCTAAAACTGGCTTCCATTCCCGGAGAATATATTGCCTTTAGCAAAAGGGTTTGGACCGATGCTCCTCAAGTTTTCATTGAAAGCCTGGGTTGGGCCAAATTCTTTGGACCGGAAAATATTGCTACGCAACACGCATTGTTGGTGGGTCTGTCTTTGACGCTTCCAAGTATTTTTGTGGTGGGAATCTGGTTCTTGAATCGCGGCGGCGTGAGAAAAAATGGGGAAGAGATGGAAGTAGGGAAAGAAATTCAGGAAACAAACCACAATCCAAAAATAAATCTGGAACACTTACCCTTTGCAACATTGAAACTTACACTAGTAATATTCTATACTTTGGTGGATGTTCCATACTTATACTTATTCTACACCGGATCTTTTGTAAGTCTGTTCCTAGTCACGCATCTTCTGGCGGGAGCGCATCCAACTAAGGGAGCTTACGCGCAACACTAGGGTTGGATTATAATTCAGAAAGATGAAAGGGACAAGGATGAATGAATTCATCATTTTGATTTTGGATCGCGCATTTGCGCCAAAATCTCATCAACATATACCCGATCATTACTCAACCGAGGAATCTTGTGTTGCCCGCCCAGCTTGCCTTTGCTGCGCAACCATTCATGAAAAACGGTTTTGTCCAGTGCGTGCACATGGGGCATGACTAGCGCAATATCTTTATAGCGTTTGGCTTCATAATCACTGTTCACCAATTTGAGGGCGCAGTCTAATTCAAAAGCAAACTCATCTACAGAATCAGGCATGCTATCAAACTCTATCAACCATTCGTGTCCGCCTTTTGATTCATCACCCATATACACGGGAGCCGCGGTATAATCATTCACCACCAGTCCTGTTTTCTCACAGGCCATGGCAATGGCTTTGTCTGCATTGTCTGCAATCAGCTCTTCGCCAAAGGCATTGATATATTGTTTTAATCGGCCGGTCACTTTTACTTTAAAGGGAGAGAGGTTCACAAATTGTATAGTATCTCCAACCAGGTATCGCCATAGGCCACCATTGGTACTAATGACCAGTGCGTAATTTTTTCCAATCACCACATCCTTTAGTCCAATGGTCTTGGGGTTTGGTTTACCATATTCTTCCACAGGCATGAACTCGTAAAAAATGCCATGGTCTAAGAGCAACAACATACCATCTTCTGAGGGATCGTTTTGCGCTGCAAAAAATCCCTCACTGGCATTGTACATTTCTAAATAGGTAACGCCCGGTCCCAAGAGTTTTTTAAACTGCTCTCTATAGGGCGTGAAAGAAACACCCCCGTGACCGTATAATTCCAAATTGGGCCATACTTCTTTTAAAGTGGCTTTGCCTGTAATTTCTAAAATGCGTTTTACCAAAACCAGGGTCCAGGTAGGCACCCCTGCAATAGAAGTTACATTCTCTTCAATGGTAGACTGGGCTAGGCTTTCAATCTTTCCCTCCCACTCATCCATGAGCGCAATGCTTAGTTCCGGAGTCCTGATCCACTGCCCCCAAAATGGCGTGTTCTGCAACAAGACCGCACTCAAGTCTCCATATTGAATCTCTTCATTTACCTTACTTATCTGGTGGGATCCGCCAATGACCAAACTCTTGCCCGTGAGCAAATCGCTTTCATTATTGTAATTATAATACAGCGTGAGTACGTCTTTGGCTGCTTGAAAATGACAGTTCTCCAAACTCTCTTCTGTAATGGGAATAAACTTACTTTTCTCAGAAGTAGTGCCACTGCTTTTGGCAAACCAATTAACGGGTGTATTCCAAAGCAATTGCTCTTCTCCCTCCATCAATCTATTGATATAGGGTTTGAGGTCCTCGTATTCATGAATTGGAATGACCTCTTTGAATTTGCGAATGTTGAAAATCTCCTTCATCCCATATCGCCTGCCAAATTCTGTGTATTGCCCATGTGTAATCAGGTCTTGCAATACCTCGCGCTGCGCCGCAATGGGTTCATGCATCCATTGGTCTATTTTACCCTGTCTGAGTCTTGCTAAACGGGATATGGCTGGGCTGAGTATTTTCATTGCTTCTACATTGGCAAAATAAGCAATGAAGTTGAGAATTCCGAAGGATTATTCTGACGGATGGGCTTCAGTATCAGTTTGTTCTGTTACAACCCCGGCCAAGGGTGCATTTTCTTTTCCCATTTCTATAATCCAATCTTTACGCTTGAGCTCAAAATTGGTTCCTAGATAAAGCCTACGTACTTTTTCGTCTTCGGCCAGTTCTTCAGCAGTACCATGACGGAAAATTTTTCCCTCAATCAAGAGATAGGCTCGGTCACAAATAGAAAGGGTCTCGTTTACGTTATGGTCCGTAATCAGGATCCCAATATTCTTGTACTTGAGTTTGGCTACCACGCTTTGAATATCTTCTACGGCAATGGGATCCACACCGGCAAAGGGTTCATCCAATAAAATAAACTTAGGGTCTACGGCCAGCGCTCGGGCAATCTCGGTTCTTCTTCTTTCTCCACCACTCAAACTATCTCCATTATTACCGCGCACATGGTGTAGGTGAAATTCATCCAAGAGGGACTCCAATTTATGCAATCGCTCCGCCTTGGTCAGCTTGGTCATTTCCAAAACCGCCATGATATTGTCTTCTACGGTGAGCTTTCGGAACACACTTGCTTCCTGCGGCAGATAACCAATCCCCATCTGCGCCCTTTTGTACATGGGCAGCTTGGTAATATCTTGGTCATTTAAAAACACACTGCCCTCATCTGGTTTGATCAAACCCACCACCATATAGAAAGTGGTGGTCTTACCGGCTCCATTGGGGCCTAGCAAACCCACAATCTCTCCCTGTTCTACGTTCACGCTTACATGGTTTACAACGGTTCTTCCCTTGTAACTCTTGATCAGGTCTTTGGTATGGATGGTCAGGTTCATAAACTGCTGTAAAAATAGGATTGTTAGTAGGAAGATGGGGCATTCAGACCTAGTATTTTGTGATAGTTTTAGGTTTCTACCTATTTTTGCCGCCATGAAAGTGATAGACCATATAGCTCAGGCCAAGGAAACGCTGGTATCATTTGAAGTATTACCTCCCTTAAAAGGCAAGACCATTAATACCTTGTATGACCATTTGGACCCCTTGATGGAATTCAAACCATCATGGATCAATGTTACCTATCACCGTAGTGAAACCATGTTCAAAAAGAAGACCGATGGTACTTTTGAGCGCGTTGAGGTTCGCAAACGTCCAGGTACCGTGGGTATTTGTGCGGCCATCATGAACCACTACCAAGTAGACGCTGTTCCTCATATTATCTGTGGTGGTTTTACCAAACGTGAAACCGAAGACGCATTGATAGACCTTGATTTTTTGGGAATTGACAATGTATTGGTTTTGCGTGGCGATGCTGCTAAGAATGAATCTGCTTTTGAACCCGAGAAAGACGGCAACCATTATGCCATTGACCTTTTGCGTCAGGTAAGCAATATGAATAATGGGATCTACCAAGACGAAGACATCAAGAGCGGTGGTAAAACCAAATTCTGTATGGGTGTAGCAGGTTACCCTGAAAAACATTTTGAAGCACCCAATTTAGAAATAGACCTGCTCAAACTCAAAGAAAAAGTAGACGCTGGAGCCGATTATATCATGACCCAGATGTTCTTTGACAACCAAAAATTCTTTGATTTTGTTACGGCTTGCAAGAATATGGGCATCAATGTTCCCATTATTCCAGGATTAAAACCCATTACCAATAAGAAGCAATTATCGGTATTGCCTAGAATCTTTCACGTAGACATTCCTACTGATTTGTCCAACGCCATCAACAAGTGCAAGACCGATGCGGAATGCGAGCAAGTAGGTACCGAATGGTTGATCCAACAAAGCAAGGAACTCAAAGCTTTTGGTTCACCTGTGCTACATTACTATACCTTGGGTAAACCCAAAGTCATTTGGAATGTGGTAAAGAATGTGTTTTAAAACATCATACGCAAAGTCTTATTTTCCCGCCGATTTGATCTTGGCATCAATGAGGTCATTGAACTGATCCAAACTCAATTGTTTGGCAATAATTCTTTTGTCCTTGTCCAATAGATAAATGGTGGGCGTTTTGAACACGTCATAGAGTTGCTTGTAATTGGGTTTACCCGCTTTCTCTTCCGCTGTGCGCGATGCCTTGGTTTGGTATGCCTGAGTCCAGGTATTACTGATCTTTTTCTCGCTCAAGAATTTCTTCCAAGCAGGAATTTCATTCTCATAAATATTCACAGAGAATACCGCCACACCTTGTTTCTTCCATTTGGCCTGATAAAAAGAATCTAGCCTTGGAATCTCTTCCTTACAATGCCCACAATTGGGATCCCAAAATGCCACAATGGTAAAGGGCGATTTCAGATTATAGAGAGAAACCGATTTACCTGTGGTATCTGTCAAATCCAATAGGGGCGCGGGTTGTCCAAGTTGATTGGCCATCATGCTATAAGCCCTTTCGGTAATGGTTTTCTTGGATGCTGCATTGAGTAAAACCGTATCGCCCTTGGCATAAAAATTTTCAAACAGGTACAAAAAGACCTTGTCCTGACCCATAAATTCTGGGTTAATATACTTGTTGGTAAACTTGGTCAATAGATAGGGATAAATCTCTTTTCCTGTTCTAGCATAGAGCAAAATATATTTCACTTCTGCAATAATGCTATCCGGATCAGGCGATACATAGTATTTAAAATAGTCGTCTAATTTGGGTTCAAAAAATGGTGTGCGCAATAAGCGATCATCATTAAAATTGACATCGTCCCAGAAATGGTCTTTTACATATCTATAGGGATAAGTAGAATCTGGTACACCTTTTACAATGGGAATTTCTGGAGCAGTTGGTCTTTTCATGGTATTGAACAACATGGCCAATAAAGACTTGGGGTATTGTTTCACAATGCTATTGCGATAGTCTTGCAAGTCCTTGTCTGCAGCAATAATTAAATCGCGCAAGCGCGTACTATCTGCTTTGGATGTTGCTGTTTTGTATTGTTGTTCTAAGTCATTGAGTTTTTTCCCCTTTTCATTAGACACTTTGGAATAAGTGCGGAACAGATCATTGTCGGCAGAGCCTGTGATTTTTACATCGTCTTTCCTGGCTGTATCTGCTACAATACTAAAATGTTGTTGGTCACTGATTAGTACTTCAAACAAAATGCTATACTGCGGCGATACCACAAAATAGATCCCTCCCGTGAGTTTGGTATTCCCCTTGAACACACCCATCCCCTTCTCATCCAGCATGGCCGAATCCATGAGTGCCCTTCCCTTGCCATAATTACTTCCCAAGTAGATTTTGCAATTCTTGAGTGGAGTAAGGGTAATATTAATATGTTTTGGCGGTAAGTTGGATGATCCACCTGCACTAGGAGCTGCTGGTTTTTTTACCTGCGCTAACGCAATTTGCGCCATGGCCAACAAGAGAATAGGGAAGATTCTTTTCATAAAAACATGGAATTGGGTATAAAAATAGTCTGGATTACATTTGCACCCGTGAGAAAACAGAAAAAAAGCATTGTACTGGAAGAATTATTGTTGGAAGACTACGCCGCCGAGGGCAAATCTTTGGCCCGTTTTGAAGGCAAAGTAGTCTTTATTGAGGGTGCCGTACCCGGAGATCTGGTAGATGTTCAGTTATCCAAGAACAAAAAAGATTGGGCCGAGGGTCATGTGGTCAAGTACCATAGCTATTCAAAAGACAGGGTAACGCCTTTCTGCAGTCATTTTGGGGTTTGCGGTGGTTGCCAATGGCAGATGTTGCCCTATGAGAAGCAATTATTCTACAAAACCAAACAGGTATCCGATAACCTAACCCGGATTGGAAAAGTGGCCCTTCCTGAAATGATGCCCATTATTGGAGCGGTCCAAACAGAACAATATAGAAATAAGATTGAATACACTTTTGGCACCAAGACTTATATTCCATCGGCTCAATTTAGGTTGATGAAGGCAGAGGGGGTTTCTTTTGACGACCTTCCGGGTGGTGCCGGTTTTCACGTGCGTGGATTTTTTGACAAAGTGGTAGAGATTGATACCTGTCATTTACAAGAAGAACCTACCAACCTGATTCGAAAATTTGTGGCGGCATATGCTATTGAAAGGAACCTTCCTTTTTATGACGTGCGCAAGCACCAGGGTTGGTTACGCAATATGTTTATCCGCAATAGTACCATTGGAGAACTGATGGTAAACATTGTGTTTGGCTTTGAAGACCTGAATAACCAGAAAGCCTTGATGGACTTGGTGTTGAAGCAGTTTCCACAGATCACCACATTGTTGTATACCATCAATACCAAACACAACGACAGTCTCTTTGACCTCTATCCGCAAACCTATTTTGGACCGGGATATATTTTAGAGAAGCTGGAAGATTTTCAATTCAAGATCAGCCCCAAATCCTTTTTCCAAACCAATACCAAACAGGCCCAAAGACTATACCAGGTAACCCGTGATTTTGCAGAACTAAATGGCAGTCAAACTGTTTATGATTTGTATTGTGGAACGGGAAGTATTGGCATTTTTGTGAGCAAGCTGGCCAAAAAACTGGTAGGTGTAGAAGTGGTGGCAGAAGCCATTGAAGACGCCAAAGAGAATGCGGCACTAAACCATCTTGACAAAACAGCTTTTTTTGCGGGAGACGTGATTGAAATCTGTGACGATGCGTTTTTTGAAACCCATGGCAAACCAGATGTGATTATCACGGATCCTCCAAGAGCGGGTATGCACGAGAAGTTGGTGCGCAAACTCTTAGAGATTGCTGCTCCTACTATTGTCTATGTTAGCTGTAACCCGGCTACTCAGGCAAGGGACCTAAACCTATTAGACGAAAAATACAGGGTAGAGAAAATACAGCCTGTTGACATGTTTCCTCATACCTTGCATATAGAAAATGTGGTGCAACTAAAATTGCGTACCAATTGATCCATTAGCTATGACTGAATTCAGACCCAGTAGATTTGAAATCCTACCCACCATTGTCAAGAACCTGTTGATCATCAACGGACTTTTCTATTTGGCGCAAATTACATTCAAGTCTTCAGCTGGCTTTTCCCTTGATAATATGTTGGCCTTGCATGCCTGGCAAAGTAGTCTGTTCCGTCCTTGGCAATTGGTGACCCATATGTTTTTGCACGGAGACTTCTGGCATATTTTCGGAAATATGTTTGCGGTTTGGATGTTTGGCTCTGTGTTGGAAAACCTTTGGGGACCAACCCGTTTCCTATTATTCTATATTATCTGTGGATTGGGTGCGGCCCTCATGCACTTGTTGTTTTTGAGTTATGAAATTGTGCCCCTGATGGCAGATTGGGCTGCCTTGGTGCAGGCCCAGGGTTCAGGTGTTGGACTGCCAAAAGCCATTTATGCATTTAACCAACATCATCCAGGCGTATTGAATAGTCAAATAGACCTAGCCAATCATGTTATTGCTAACCCAACTGATGCTCAAGCCGTTTACCAACTCATGGGTTGGATTCAATCTTATTATGAAGCCAATTTGAATACCGCAACCATTGGTGCCAGTGGAGCAGTATTTGGTTTGTTAGCAGCCTTTGTCTATCTTTTTCCCAATACCTATATCTATCTGTATTTCTTGGTGCCAGTTAAAGCCAAATGGTTGGGAATTGGGTATTTTGCTTATGAATTATACTATGCTGTTCAAAACAGTGGCGGAGACAATGTAGCCAGATGGGCACATGTAGGCGGTGCCATTGTGGGTTTACTGATTGTGATGACTTGGAACAAAAAGAACAGAAAATCGTTTTATTGATACCGGAAGGGTTTAGAATCATTCATTATGGCAGAAAACACATACAAGACCAATCGGGGAATCCTCCTAGGACAGGATAATAATGCCTTGGTATATTTGGTAGCCATTAATCTCTTAGTATTTGTCTTACTCACGTTTATCAAGATCATCTACTATCTCTCAGAGATCCCTATAGAATTCTTTTATACGCAGATCCAAAACTGGTTTACCCTGCCTGGAATGGGAGAAAAACTAGCCACCAGACCATGGGTGCTATTAACCCATATGTTTACCCATGCAAGTATCTGGGGCTTGATCAGTTCCTTGCTCTGGCTCTGGTGCTTTGGCTATATTTTACAAGACCTAACTGGAAATAATAAACTAATTCCCATCTATCTCTATGGCGGATTTGTTGGTGGATTGGTTTTCTTTTTAACCGTGAACCTATTTCCAGTTTTAGCCAACCATATTCAAAATATTGAACCCATGATGGGAGCCGGCGCCGCCGTAATGGCCGTAGCCGTAGCTACCACTACCTTGGCGCCGGATTATAGAATCTTTCCTTTAATCAACGGAGGTATCCCACTTTGGGTGCTGATGGTGATTTTTGTAGCCATTGATTTTGCTACCCTAGCTTCAAGCAGTGCAGGAATTGGTGCGGCACATCTTTGTGGCGGTGCCATGGGATTTTTGTATATTAGACAATTGCGCAGGGGATCAGACTGGGGTGCTTGGATGACCCGTTTATGGGAATGGTTAGACGATTTGTTTAGCCCTGAAAAAAAACACCGCAATACCAAGAGTCAAGACAAACATTTTTATCAAACAGGAAAAAAACCTTTTCAAAAAACGCCCAATCTTACCCAACAAAAACTGGACGAAATTCTTGATAAGATAAACCAACAGGGTTACCAGTTCTTGAGTGATGAGGAAAAAGCTTTTTTAAAAAGGGCTAGTAAGGAAGACCTTCTATGAGTAGTATCCGAACCATATTTAGATCCCTTGTCTTTTTGGGAGGTATTGTTTGCACATTAGTATATCTCTATTCCTGTCTTACCCCTTATGTGAGTCCTATTGACTGGCATTATTTAAGTTTTGCAGCATTGTTTTTTCCAATAATCTTGGTGGCCATGTTGGGCTGGACCATTATAGCTATTATTTGGTATAGAAAATATAGCCCAGTATTTGTCATTTGTTTGGCGCTTGGATATCAAAATATCATCAGTGTATTTGCCTTTCATCCAGGTAAGAATTTTCAGGCAAACAAGGACTCAGGAACTATTCGTGTATTGTCTTGGAACGTGAATAATTTCAATTCAAATGCCACAGACAAAGACCCCAAGGCCTTTGATATGATTAGTTTTATGCAAGCACAACATCCAGATATCATTTGCTTGCAAGATTTTTCAGAATTACATTGGGGCAAGTTTGGACCAACCATTGATTCCATCAAATCTTTCACTGGACTGCCTTATCATTTTTTTAGTGAAGCCGATGCCAATTATGGGGTGATTATTTTTTCTCGTTGGCCATTTTTAAACAGACAATCGGTTCCCTATACCAATATCAACCTTACTGAATCATTACAGTATGCAGATATTCAAACACCCAATCAAGTATTAAGGGTCTATAATACGCATTTGGCTTCTATGAATATTCACGTAGAAGTGATGGACGAAACCAATGTGCATCATCTCAAGTTTTTAGATAGAAATAAAGAGATCCTGATGAAAAAAGACAAGCTATATCGCATGGCTTTTTTTGATAGACTACACGTACAACAAGCACAAATGGTGAAACGCAGTTTAGATAGTGCTAGGCTTCCCTTTATTTTTACAGCCGATTTAAATTCAGTTCCTTCCAGTTATGTCTACCAATATTTAAAAAAAGATTTGAAGGATGCTTTTCTAGAACAAGGCTTTGGATTTGGAAGAACTTATGATAGTCTTTCTCCTACATTACGCATTGATGTGCTTTTGACTAGCAAGGAAGTTAGCACCAAACAGATCAAGACACCACGCATACACGAGAGTGATCATCTGCCCATTATTGCAGATATACATTTGAAACCCTGATTTTTTGTAATTTGTGGGCATGGCAAAAAACGTTTTTCGCCGCGCGTTTAAAACCCTCTGTCTTTCAATTACCTTGTTACTAGTACTCCTGTTCCTAGTGGCTTGTCTGTCTCCTTATGTAAATCCCGCAAACTGGTGGTTAAATGGATTCACCGGTTTGATTGTACCTTATTTGGTACTCTTATTATTCTTTGCCATGATTTTCTGGTTAATTGTAAAACCAGTTGTGGCATGGCTACCTTTTTTAAGTCTTTGTTTGGGTTGGCAACAATTTCAAGTGGTCTTTGCCTGGCATGCTGGATCTGGATTTAACAAAAGAAAACACGAACAAAATCTGCGCCTGATTGATTGGAATGTTCAAAGTTTTAATGGACTTACCCAAAACAAAGAAACCAGAAGACTGATTAGAACCGATGTAGCTGAGAGTATTTTAAAACTCCAACCAGATATTATTTGTCTACAAGAATTCAATACCAGCCTGAGCAGTGTAGACAATATTGCTTTGTTTACCAAAACCCATCCCTATTATTATTTTTCAAAAGACTATTTGCGCAACAAAGGCGATTACTTGAGTGGAAGTATCATTTTTTCCAAGTACCCCATTATTGATACTGGAAGGGTGGCATATCCTGTTGCAGAAAGCCTGATTCATGCCGATATTAAAAAAGGAGATGATACGCTTAGGGTATTCACTACCCATTTGCAATCTTTCAAATTCCAAAAAAACGACTATGCCGATATTGAGAAGATTCGGGATCAGGATGAAGAAACCGTCAATGCTTCAAAGAATCTTTTTAGAAAAATGAAACTGGCTTTCTCCAGAAGAGGCATTCAGTCAGACTTAGTGCGTGAAGCAAGAGACAAAAGTCCATACCCAAGTATTATTTGTGGAGACTTTAATGACGTGCCCAATTCTTATACCTATTTCAATATCAAAGGAGACTGGCAGGATGCATTTTTGAAAAAGGATTTTGGCATTGGCCGAACCTTTATTTCCATAGCCCCTACGCTGCGTATTGACTATATTCTGGTAGACAACCATTTTTCTGTGCGCCAATTTGATATGGTAGACGAAGACCTCTCTGACCATGTAATGCTTGTTACAGATCTGCGCCTGAAAAAATAAAATCCCGTATCTTGCAGCCCATGTTTCTTCTGTGTCATACAAGCTGTTGTTGCTGCTGTTAATTCAGCCCACCGTTTTTTGCAGACAACTCAAGCATTTTCCAATCTTTACAAGTACCAAACATGTCACTCAAAGTATATAATTCACTTACCAGGCAAAAAGAAGACTTTAACCCCATTAACCCTCCTTATGTGGGTATGTATGTTTGCGGACCTACCGTAAGCGGTGAAAGTCATTTGGGTCATGCCCGTCCCTTTATCACATTTGATGTAGTCTATAGATACCTCATGCACTTGGGTTATAAAGTGCGTTATGTGCGCAATATTACTGATGCAGGTCATTTTGAAGAAGAAGGTAGGGCAGCTGAAGACAAAATCAGCAGCAAAGCCATTTTAGAAAAATTGGAGCCTATGGAGCTGGTACAGAAATACACCAATCTCTATCATTGGGCCATGAGTCAATTTAATAACCTACCACCTAGCATTGAACCCACTGCAACAGGTCATATTGTAGAACAGATTGAGATGATTAAAAAAATCATCGCGGATGGTTATGCCTATGAAGCCAATGGTTCTGTTTACTTCAACGTTGAAAAATACAATACCGATTTCTCCAAACTGGGTAAGCCTTATGGCATGCTTAGTGGTAGAAATATTGATGAACAACTAGACACTACTCGTGAGTTAGAAAACCAAGACGAGAAAAGAAATAGAAATGATTTTGCACTTTGGAAATCGGCACCGCCTGAACATATCATGCGCTGGCAGAGCCCATGGGGAGAGGGTTTCCCGGGTTGGCATATTGAGTGCTCGGCCATGAGTAGTAAATATTTGGGTCAGGAATTTGACATACATGGTGGTGGTATGGACCTACAATTTCCACACCATGAATGCGAGATTGCACAGAGTACGGTTTGCAATCATAAGACCCCTGCACGTTATTGGTTGCACAATAATATGATTACCATTGAGGGTAGAAAAATGGGTAAGAGTTACAACAATGTGGTTAAGCTCACTGAATTATTTAGTGGTGGCAGCCCTGTTTTAACACAAGCCTATTCACCAATGACGGTAAGGTTCTTTATCCTGCAAAGTCATTATCGCGGTACGCTAGACTTTAGCAATGAAGCTTTGCAAGCTTCTGAAAAAGCCTTTAAAAGATTATGGGAAGCACACGAATGGTTTTCTAAATATATGATTGTAGAACAAGCTGGAACCGATGCAGCATTAGATCAAAAAGTGCAAGCCTTGGTTGCTGAGTTTGATGTATTCATGAATGATGATTTTAGCACGGCCAAGGTCTTGGCCAATATGTTTGATTTAGTATCTATTATCAATTCTATCAAGGACAAGCATATTGCAGATACTGCCATCAGTAGTAATACCTTAAACTTATTGCAGCGCCAACTCAAAGTTTATTTAGAAGAGGTATTTGGATTGGTTAGCGAGCGTCAGGGAGACGGTGCCCAATTAGATGGGGTATTACAACTCTTGATCAGCATTAGAAAAGACGCTAAGAGCAAACGCGATTTTATGACCAGTGACAAAATCAGAAATGAATTGGCCGCATTGGGTGTACAATTAAAAGACGAGAAAGACGGGGGTACTAGTTATACGGTGGCCTAATTAGTGGTTGCAATCATCGGCATGGGCGTGGTTGTGTACACGGCAAAACCTAAAATTTAGCCAGTGACCGGCTACAATAAATGCCACTGATGGTAATAACAACCATAATTGCCACTGGTGCCAGATTACTTTTGCCAAGAGAAGCAGAATGCCAATAGTAAATAGCAGCATGGGCTCAAAGCGGTGATGGTGTTTTTTTCTGCCATGGTAAAGGGCATAGATTCCCACTACAAAAGCCATTGCCACCATAAAATACTCAAAACGCAGGTTATCAATAATATTGACACCAAATAGGGGAAGGGAGCTTAAAAACAGAGGTAAAATGGCACAGTGAATGGCACAAGCTACAGATGTAGTGATCCCCAAAGCGTCCCAATTGATCTTGATTGACATGTTCAGAAGGCAAAGATAATCAAATGCAACTTTGTTGCAAAATAAATCAGGATTGTGGCTTCATTTCAGGTGGTAAGCCATTCCCTCCCTACCTTTGTGGTAATTTTTGAAATATGAATAAGAAACTGGTTGCCTATTTGTTGTTTTTTGTGGTTTTGGTATTAGGATTTTATTATTTCCTTTTCAGGGGAAATGATTTTTGGCGCACCAAATTACCGGTCATCAGTTATACCAAACCCTTTGAATTCAAAACTCAGGATGGTCTTCCTTTTACTGATAGAGACATGTTGGGTAAGGTAAGCGTGGTAGAATATTTCTTTACCAATTGCAAGAGCATCTGCCCCAAGATGAACACCAATATGAAAGATATTTATGCGGTTTTCAAAGACGAACCCAATTTTATGATCCTATCACATACCTGTGACCCGGAAAGAGATACGGTTGCTAGAATGAAAGTGTACGCAGATTCCTTGGGTGCGGATACCCGTAAATGGATATTTCTCACGGGAAGAAAAGATAGCTTATACAATATTGCGCGAAGCGCCTACCTACTAGATGATCCCAAAAACAGCTTGGAAAAAATTGAAGACCAATTTATCCATACCCAATTTTTTGCACTGGTAGACAAAGACGGAAAAGTGCGCGGACAGGTCTATGATGGTTTGAAAACCGCAGAATTGGAACAACTCAAAAAAGACATCCGTATCTTGTTGGATGAAAAAGCAGGCACGGGTAATTTTGTAAACGGGATTTTCAACAACAACCCCAGGTAATTCATGCATCCAAGAATTATTGATACCCTAAAAAGAAATCAGTTAAGTGTTACGGATAGCCGTAAGAAAATTCTTGAACTATTCTTAGAACGCAAAGCAGCTTTGGCTCACGCCGATATTGAACAACATAGCGGTGATGAATTTGACCGGGTGACCATTTATAGAACGCTTCAAACTTTTGTTGAAAAAGGCATTCTTCATACCATACCCTCAGCAGACAATGCGGTGAGATATGCACTTTGCAAAGACGCTTGTACAGAAGGACATCACCACGACAATCACGTACATTTTATGTGCGATGTTTGTGGCACTACTTATTGTCTAGACCATGTAACCGTACCTGCAGTTCAATTACCAAAGGGATACCAAGTGCATCAATTAGATTTAGTAGCTAGTGGTACTTGCATCAAATGCAAATAAACTCATTTAACATCAAACCCTAAAACAGACCTGATGATCTTAGTAACCGGCGCAACAGGATTGGTAGGTTCACACCTGATAAGCCAGTTGGTATCAGAAGGCAAACAAGTTAGGGCCCTGTATAGATCCACTATTCCAAAGTTTTCTGGGGCAGAAAAGATAGACTGGTTTCAGGCCGATATCTTAGACGTGGTGGCGCTAGAAGCCGCCATGGAAGGGATTAGAGAAGTTTATCACTGCGCAGCCATTGTTTCTTTTAGTGACAAGGGACAAGAAGCCATGCACTTAACCAATATTGGAGGAACAGCCAATATGGTAAATGCTTCACTAGAAGCTGGGATTCGCAAAATGGTTTTTGTAAGTTCTGTAGCAGCACTGGGAAGAATCAGAACAGACCAGGCCATTAATGAGACCATGGACTGGACAGAAGAAACATCTAATAGCGAATATGGCAAAACCAAATACCTAGCCGAAATGGAGGTCTGGAGGGGCATTGGAGAGGGTTTAAACGCAGTGATTGTCAACCCCGTAATCATTCTTGGATCAGGTGATTGGACCAAGGGGTCATCGGCTATTTTTAAATCGGCCTATGACCAATTTCCATGGTACACAGAAGGAAGTAGCGGATTTGTAGACGTACTAGACGTAGTAGCCGCTATGCAGGCACTTATGGAATCAGAGATTAGTGCACAACGTTTTATTTTAAGTGGTGCCAATCTGGGCTATCGCGATGTCTTCAACCTGATTGCGGATGGATTTGGTAAAAAAAGACCACATTTAAAAGTGAGTCCATTGCTAGCAGAAATTGTTTGGAGACTAGAAGGCATCAAAACTTTGTTCACAGGAAAACAACCCCTGCTCACCAAAGAAACATCGCGCACAGCAAGGGCCAAAGTGGTTTTTGACAATAGTAAATTATTAAAAGCCCTACCCAATTTTCAATACCATGCACCCGTTGACTCCATCAATCGCATCTGTGCTGAGTTGAAAAAAATACATAACTTGTAGGAAGCTCCTAGCATTGAAAAAGACACTCCACTATATCCTGATCTTACTAAGCGCTGCTTTGTTGCAGACAAAGTTTCTTACTGCACAAGACAACTCATCAGCAACCAATTCAACAACTCAAAAGCAGGCTATCTTACTAGGACAATGCTCTCCCAAACTATTGGAGCAGGAACCTTTTGCTAAATGGTTCATCCCAAATTTTGAAAAATACCAAGTAGATAGTTCCCTTATAACTGCACTCAAAAAAGCATTCAAGGGCAAACGCATGGAATTTTTTGTAGGAACCTGGTGCGGAGAAAGCCGCGCCGACATGCCTGGTGTATTGAAGATTTTACAAGCCGCTCAAGTAGATAGTAGTCAATTCAAATTAATCTTTTTAAACAATAGCGGCAGCATGAACAGACAGAGTCCGGGACACGAGGAAGAAGGGAAAAACATAGTTCGCGTGCCTACTTATATTCTCTACAAAGGCAAAAAAGAAATTGGTCGCATCATTGATGCACCAAAAGAATCATTTGAGAAAGATCTGTTGAAAATCTTAACGGGCAAACCCTATAAACCCCATTTTAGCGATTTGGTTTTATAAACTTCCCCGTTAGCAGTTATTAATATGAAATGAATTGACTAAATTGGCTTATTCTCAAGTTTGAAAAACCTATTAGCTCTCATATTATCCCTATCCCTTTTTGCACCGCCTTATGCAAAATTGTTGCTCTATGCAGACTGTTCATTTAAAGCCATGATGAATGAAGACCCTCGCTTTTGTGAATGTAGCAAGATCATAGACGTAGCACCTTATCCCAACACAGATGGTCAATCAGAAAAGCAACAAAATCTAGAACAGAAAACTGATTGGAAATATATAGCCCAAGAAAAATTCCAGTTTCAATCTTCGCTTCAAACAACTGCTACTAGCTTTCAAACCAAGCAGCATAACAGCATTCCCATCCAGCACCTAGGATCTGTGTTTCATCCTCCCAAGCCATAGGATTACATATCAGTTAATCCTATTTATCAATGCTAATTTATATCAGATGAAACCAATCATGCTGGTGATCGTCACTATGTGGCTGATCTCCTGTAACCATACTCGTATGGTTCAAACCAACGCGTCCACCAATCAATCAAACACAGTTAATCAATTAGTCAAAAGCAATGCCAATCAAACTGCTAATGGCAATAACCAGAGCAATATGAATGGCAATCAAACAATCACCCATTTATTGGGTATTCACCCCATTGCAGACC
>CAMFKK010000014.1 GCA_945957225.1 uncultured Sphingobacteriia bacterium
ACATGTTGGGATGCAATGCTTTAGGCAAATCACCTACCAAATTCAATGGTGGTTTATTTACCGTAGATCCCATTTTTACAGATAGTTCTATTCATGGAACGCCGGATCACCGGAATTGGGGGGGAGGATTACACACAGCACAGAATCAGAGGTTGGTGTATTGGCCCATGCTCAAATCAGGTGATGTAGACCTGATGCAATCACAATTTGATTTTTATCTCAAGGCCCTACACAATGCAGAACTGAGAACTAGAATTTATTGGAATCATGCAGGTGCTAGTTTTACAGAACAACTTGAAAATTTTGGGTTACCCAATGTAACAGAATATGGTTGGAAAAGACCAGCTGGTATAGATCCGGGACTTGAGGCAAATGCTTGGTTAGAATATTGTTGGGATACTTCTTTGGAATTTTGTGAAATGATCCTCCAGTCAAAAACTTATGCAGGTAAAGACATTAAAAAATATCTGCCCTTGATAGAAAGCTGTTTGGTCTTTTTTGATGAACACTATCAATGGATGGCCAAACAAAGAGGAGAACAACCATTGGACGCCAATGGCAAACTCCTACTCTATCCAGGTTCCGCAACAGAGACATTTAAACTGACTACCAATGCCAATTCAACCATTGCAGGATTAAGAACAGTCTCAGAATCCCTGCTCAAGTCTGGTTTATTAGAAGCTGGCAGAATCGCCTATTTTAAAGGCTTTTTACAAAGACTACCTGATATGAGTTTTGGCAATTACAATGGCCATACCACTCTTGCACCTGCCCAAAAATGGGAACGTGTCAATAATGTAGAATCGCCACAGCTATACCCTGTTTTCCCTTGGGGAATCTATGGTATTGGTAAACCTGGATTGGATACCGCCATCAATACTTGGCGCTATGATAGTTTTGCCGTAAAATTCCGTAGCCATGTAGGATGGAAACAGGATAATATTTTTGCTGCCAGATTGGGTTTGGTGGAGGAAGCCAAAAAATGGAATAGCCTCAAACTCAAAAATGCTGAGAAAAGATTCCCCGCATTTTGGGGACCCGGTTTTGACTGGACACCCGATCATAATTGGGGTGGTTCAGGTATGATTGGCTTACAAGAAATGCTCTTACAAACCGATGATAAAAAAATCTATCTATTCCCTGCTTGGCCAAAAGAATGGGATATCCATTTTAAATTACACGCACCTTACCAGACCACTATTGAGGCCCGTGTACAAGGGGGTAAATTGGTAGACTTGATAGTGTTACCAAAAGAAAGAGCCAAGGATCTAATCAATCTATTCAATAGACCAAACTAGTTTTACTGGCCCTATCAAACCCGCTTTTAATAAGGATTTCCCCTCCATTCGCAAAGGTGCAGTGGTCTTAGTGATTTTACCATTCGTAAATGAAAGATGCTCACCCAATAAACGGTTAAACCAAGTATTAGTCACTTGAATCTCTAAAACATTTTTTCCTTTTTTTATGGCTTTGCTCAGGTCTACCTGATAAGGTGCTGTCCAAGCGGTACCACAATCCTTTCCATTTACTCTGATGGTAGCAATATCATGTACCTCCCCCAAGTCTAATAATACCGTTTGATCTACCTGATTGTCAGCTACAAAAAAGGCGTTGGTATAAATGGCTGTACCGGAATAATATTTGATGGCAGGGTCTGAATGGTTGGACCATGCATCCAATTTTTCAAGCGCCTGTTTGGCAAATGGTCCTCCATAAGCTGGATCAAATTTTAGTACCCAATTTTGCTCAAACACGTGTTCTTGTTTTTGCTCAATAGTGGGATAGCTTGGTTGATTAGTTCTTGCTTTTTTAGGTAGTACTATCAACACTGATCCAGCAGCTTCTAATCTGATGGATACCTGAGTTCTACCGCCTTCCATAGTCCATTGAAAAACGGTATTTATCTTTCCTGTATTGGGATTCCAGATTTCTGGAATACCCTTGTTCACGCGCAAAGAAAGTTCTACGTCTTGTGCCCGATTGGCTTGATTGGAAACAAAATAAATTTCTGCTTCTTCGGTAGTACGGTGGCTATAGGCAATGGTTCCGGCAGCAGCATTAGAACTTAGATCTGGTGCTATACCCAAATTGCTCAAATTAGATTGTATAAAAGGAAGCCCTACCATTTTACCTTTTGCAGGCAAGGTTTTCAAGAGTAATGATCTGGCAGAATCAGAACCAATGCTAGAGGGGTCTATTAAAATAGTAGCGCCTTCTTGCATGAGTGATTTGATTTTTTGGGCTACCGCCATACTCATTTCATGATAAGGCATGAGGGGGTGTTTGCTTGGAAAAACCAAAACCGAATAACTGCTTCCATTGGCAAAAACCACTTTGCCTTTTTCCACTTTTGCTAGTCTGAGTAAAGCATCTGCATTGAAACAGTCATAGGCATAACCATTGAGTGGATTAACCCAATTTTCTGGATCAGCCATCTTGGCTGAATGTGTTACCCCTTCAGGAATGGTTCTTTGAGGTTGACCAAGATTAGCCAATCTTTCCTGCTCAGATTGCACACGCTCTGGTCCAAATAATCCAGGCAGGGTATGCACCAATCTATCTGGCAATAAAGACCTACTGGGTAATTCTTCTCCAGTAAACACGGCGATATCTACCACGGGTTGACCTTCTTGTAACACTGCTTGCGTGCGGCTCAAATAATCCAACCAGACTTTGGCTTGTTTGAACCAGGTTTGGTCTCTTTGAAAATAGAGTCCTACACCATCTAAAGTCATGCCTGGCTTTTGATCCATCCATGGATTATGGGCCATTACATGAAAGACCAGTTTATTCACCCCCAGTGCTAGATTTCTATCGCCAATGGCTTTGAGCATGGCTGGATGTTCATCCCATGCCATTCTAAGTTCTGTAAAGCTTTCTGATTGAATGATTTTTTTACCATAGATATGCCCTCCAGAAATGGCGTCCAACATGTCATTGGGTTTGTCATGAGTGGGACTTCTTAACCAGAACTCCCCCATGGGCAGATCAGACTGGCTATAGTGTAATAAGCCATCACTCATCATGGTGGGTGCTATGCTTTCTGCACTAAACAAAGTGTTTTGTTTGTGTGCTAGGTTTTTCAAGGTTTTGTAAAACACATCATTGACAAGTTCTGCAATGGTTTTTCGGATATCTAATAAAACTTGCTCACTTTGTTTGGCAGAGCCGATGGGTATTCCCGCCACAACAGGCAATAAGGGGCGAAGGGCGTATCCCCTTCTTTGTTGGAATGCTTTTTCAAAATTGGCTGACCAGTTTTGACTGCCACATTCCCAACTATCTACATGAAATACTTTCAAGACATCTTTGGCTGCTGGACCCGCCATTTCAAAAGCTTTGCCAAACCAACTAGCATATTGCAATTGAATAGCAGCTTCATTAAACTTGTCTGCTTCTAATCCTTTTCCAGCACCACCGGTTTCATTTTTATGACCAGTAGCAGTATGCCCCATTCTTAGTATCATCCAATTACCTGCAGGGGCAGTCCAATGCAATTTTCCATTTTGATAGTGTTGACTAAGATCAAATATTTCCTTTGGTTGAATACATAATGATGTAGGCAAATCTGTTTCATTAGACCTTTCAATCACACGCCAGATAGAACCATTCTTTGACTCAAATTGGTTGATCAATGCTTCATTAGACAGTACAATGGCATTGAGTTTGAGGGTGGGTTTCCACTTGGCTGCATCAAGGTCTTCCGCACCGGGTTCTGTTCCTATTTTATCATAAACAAATCTAAAATAAGCTGCTTTGGTGGTAGGTATGGTATGGGTTACTTCTTCATCATTGTCTTGCCATCCATGTCTGGGAGAAGCTAATTGTTTGACATTGGTAAAATGTATGCCATCATCACTGCTTTGTACCAAGAGCCGTTGGGCTTGAAAATTATTACCCGCAGTTTTTACTACCAGGGAACGGCAGGTAAAAGGTTCAGCAAAATGGTATTGAACCCAAGCCACCGTATCTGATCTAAATGTTTCTTTTGACAAAGGGTTTTTCAAAAAATCAACATTCAATCCAGGTTTACTAGAACTGATTTGAAGCTTTACCTGACTACTCAAAACAAGGCCCTCTTGTTTGATTGGATAAGCATAGACGGCAATATCTTGATAATAGTTTTCTTTTTTCTCTGGAGTGGTTAAACTATCATCAAACTGTGCTCCCCCTTTGACAAAGGTTTTGGTCCAAACCAATTTTTGCATGGAAGCCGCTGGCTTGATCCATGGCCCACCAGCAAGGGCAAAACCATCGCTTAGGTGCATGCCAATTTGAATACCCAAACGCTTGGCTTCTGTCATGGCAAATTTAACCTTGTCCCACCAAGCAGCAGACAATTGTCTACTGGTTGGTTGAAAATCAATTTTAGCACTGGTGTCTTTGATAGGCATTAAATAAGCACCAGCAATACCAACCAATTTCATGGCTTCCAAATCTGCAGTAATTCCTTTTTTAGAAATGGCTCCGTGCATCCAATACCAGAATACCCAGGGTTTGGCAGTATTGCTGGGATGTAAGAATGCCTGTTCCAAATTGCTCTTAACAGTTTGTTCTTTTGCAGGCTTTTTCTTGGGCTTCTTTTTTTTAGCCAACACAGGACTTGTTGCAAAACAACATATCAGTAATAGTAATAGAATATACTTAACTAGTCTCATTAGAATTCTTTGCTTTCATGAAGTTAGTTATTATACTATTTCGGCTCCCTTTCTGCTAATGCAGCTTCTTTGAAAGACTGTTTGCGCCAATAATTGGCCAGTATGGAACCGGAGATATTCATCCAGGGACTAAATACAGCAGCAGGTAAACCAACCGTACCCAATTTACCCATACTACCTGCTAGTCCAGAAGCCATACCCCCATTTTGTAACCCTACTTCAAAAGCAATGGTTCTAGAGGAGTTTTTGTCTAGTCCAAATAATCGGCCCAGCCAATAGCCAAAAAAATATCCGGCGCCATTGTGTAATACGGAACAGAAAAACAAAAGCCAACCTACTTTCATCAAATTATCGTGACCGGAAGCAGTAGTAACGGTAGTAAAATAAATGATTCCTGCCATAGATGCATAAGGTAACCATTTGTCTAATTGCTGAAATTGCTGATGCAAAAAATGATAGCCAACGCCCAAGACAAAAGCTGCTAATAGGAAAAAGAAAATTTCTAAGGAAGCCAACAATGGACTTGTCCCTAGACTAGATGCTAGCAAATTCCAAAGACCAAAAGGAAGACAAATTAAAACAAGCAAGCTTACTATAGCTATGCCAATCATTTTTTTGATCTGTGCAACAGGCGCAGTTTTTAAGTAATCAGCCAGCAAGGCAGCACTAATGGGCACAATCACAATCTTGATAATTTCCATCATCATATTTAAGAACTTGACTTCTATTAAAGTGCCTGCCAACCAATGCATCAACAAGGGCGTTAGAAAGGGAGCCGCCATGGTGGCCATGGCAGTGACTACCACAGACAATACCATATTGGCTTTGGCCAAATAGACCATTACATTAGATGCAAGACCGCTAGAACAAGAACCAATTAAAATAATCCCTGCAGCAATCTCTGGGTCAAAATGAAAAATTCTAGTTAGGGCAAAACCCATCAGCGGCATCACAGAAAAATGACAGAATAATCCAATGGCCACGCCCTTTCCCGTACTGGCAAGTCCAGAAAAATCTTTCAAACTCATTTGAATACCCATGCCAAACATGACTAGTTGAATTACAACCAGCATTAACCATTTATTTCTTAAATCAAAATCCCCCCATTTGGTAAAAGCAGTTGGATAGATCATGCCTGCTACTACCGCTACCAAGATCCAAGCCGTGTATTGGTAACCACTTAGACTGGGAAAATACTTAAGCGATAATGCCAACCCAATAGCGCTGATCATGGACGCCGGTTGCCAAATGGCTGGTATCTGTAAACCAAGTCCTATCAAAATTCCAGATAAAGCCAAGAGGGTTATTAATGGGATCAATTTATTCATCAGAATTGTCTTAGGATAATAAACTAGCTAGATGTTGAATGGCAATGGCTGGGCTAGCCAAGATGGGTACTTTTTTATCGGCTTCCGATAGTTGGTCAACTACCCTAGCCATAGAAGCCTGTGCCAATAAAATCACGTCTACTTGGGTAGATAATTCTATCAATGCTTTTGCTACCATGGTATCATGTGTTGCTGCGTCTCCACTCATCAATGCATCAAAAGCACCTTCACATAATTTTGAAACAAGTTGAATTTCTTTCCCTGCCAATGCAGCCCTTCTACTCACCAGATCAGAAGTGGGTCCCAATGTGGTTGCTAGGGTTGCCACTACACCAATCCTTGTTCCAGATTTAACAGCAAGGTCTGCCATGGGTTGATCCACTCGTAATACGGGAACACTTGACAAAGCTGCCCCCATTTCAACAGCAGCCCCAATTGAAGAACAGGTAACTAGGATAAAATCGGCGCCAGCCGCAGCGGCAGAACCCGTATAATCCACTACCCTTCTTGCTGTGTCTGGTCTAAGCTCTCCACAACTGATCACGTTTTTGATAAGACTATCGTCTACAATATTGAAGACTTTGACATTTGGCAAATACTGTGTACACAATGCCTGAAATACCGGAACCAATGTGGCCGAGGTATGAATTAATCCCAATGTTTTTTGTTGCATTTCTTAGTATTGATCATTATTTATAAATCTTCTGACAAGCCATCGCGCAGCAAACCAAAATAATTGGCTGCTCCCACCTGACCTCCTTTAAAATTGATTTCTATTCCATCCATCATGGCATGACTAGCAAATGTTGTACAAAGCGGCGCTCCTGCTACCAAGGGTGACAACATTTCAACTGCTTGAATACCCATGGCCCTAGCAGCATGACTGGAACTATCGCCACCGGCTAAAACAATACGCTTGACTGGTTGCGCTGCTTGTAATAGAAGCGCTATTTCTCCCAATATGGTTCCCAAAATGTCTGAAGGAATATTTTTTTCTTGATGACTGTCAGACCCGTTGGTATGAATAATCAAACTGGTTTTATTGGCAAGTGACTGTTTGGCTTTTTCCAATAAAGCTTGTATGGAACTTGCTTGCATACCCCATTCAACAGCTTCCTGCACATCAAAAGACAGCACTTCAAAACCCTGTTGGGCTGCCCAAAGAATTTGCGCTCCTGTAACAGGTGAACAAGATCCGGATAATACCAATAAAGGTTCAACGGGTTGAATCACTGGCCAATCAGATTTTGGAGCCAAGATTCCTTGTTCTGCAAAAGCAGCTCCTAGTGCGGATTCCACGCCAGAGGAACCTACTGTAAACAATCCATTATGCTCTTTAGACAATTGATCTAATAATAAACCAATTTTGCCTAATTGACTTTGATAGAGTGCATCAAACAACACAATGGATGCACCATCTGACAATTCTTCTTGATAACGTTTTTGGAGTAATGCAATAGAAAGTTCTATATCCAAGATATTGATCAGTCCAACCATTTGATTGGTTTGTTTGGCCAAATGCAAACGCAGGTCTGATTCCGATGAAGGTGTTACTGGATGTAATTTCATAGAAGGATGTCTATCCAGTCTATAGATATCGCCATTGCTTCCAATACCCATTCTGGCAAATAGATTACCAAATAACCCATACCTACCCAAGGATGGTGCGGCTACCAACAAGGGAATACTAGGATGGTTAAAAATCTCTTTGGCCAAATCCATGACTTTGCCAATAGAACCTACTTGTGGTGATGAATCAAATGTGGAACAAACCTTATAATGAATATGTCTGATGCCCATTTGTTGTAGTTGCATAAATGCCGGTCTCAAACTGGCTTCCATGGCAGCGGGAGGCAGACTTCTGGTTTTTCCTGCAATTCCAAATGCTTGCAATTCTGGCATAGATGCAAGTGTTGCAGCTGTTGGTGGATCAATAAACAACCTGGTTTTGGCTCCTGCCAATGAAAGGGATTCTAGGGCATCTGTAGATCCCGTAAAATCATCTCCATAAAATGCCAATAGTATTTGTTCTTGGGTTTGCACGATATTTATTTTGATGATCCAAATTTTTCAACCGATTTTCTAAACTCCGGATATTGCGCCGCAGTTGCTTCCAAAGTCCAACCATCTACCGCTCCCTGCCATGCTTGTTGCAAAGCCAGCACTCCTGCTGCAGGCCCCATGGGATGCGCCATAATGCCACCACCAGCCATATAGAGCAGATCAACCGTTTGGGTTCTTTGATAAGTTTCAAAAGCCTGTCCACCCCATTGTCCAGAAGACACTACTGGTAAGGGATTGGCTTGATCAAACAAAGGTTGTTTTAAAGCTTCAATAGAAGCCACTACAGAATCATCGCTCTCCCAAAACTTGTTGTCAATGCCATTGACGTGCAATTGGTCTACTCCCACCAATCGCCAGATTTTTTGATAGGCCCTAAAATCAATCCCCAATAAGGGATGTCTATTCAGCATGCCCCATCCGTTGCGATGCCCATGAATGGCCAACCCTCCTTTAGAAATAATTTTTTGAGTAGCGCTTAAACCAACACTGTTGATGCTGATCATGGCACAGGTTCCCCCAGCTGCAAGTATGGCATCATAGCGCCTTTGCATTTCATCCATCTCTCCACTAATATTAAACGCATACATGATTTTCTTCCCGGTCTTATCTGCATGTTTGTTGACCACCTGCATGACTGCTGCAAGTCTTGCTTCAAAACTAGAATTGGCTGAAGCCGATAATAATTCATCGTCTTTGACAAAATCAATTCCAGCACTTGCTAGTGTATCTACCATTGATGCAGTTTGCTCAGGACTTAGACCAATACTGGGTTTGATGATGGTTCCTATCAAGGGTCCTCCTGTTACACCTGTCAATGCCCTGCAACCAGTTACCCCAAATTCAGGTCCATTAAAATGAATTCCATAAGAGGCGGGCAGTACAATGTCTAACAACTTTAAACCGGTAAACTGTTTGATCTCGTAGAGATTTCCTTGTAAAGTGGAAACCAATAAGGGAAGGTTAAAGCCAAAGTTTTCAATGGACCAAGATACTTTTACCAAAGCTCGATGGTACTGACCATTTGGGCTAATGGCTCCTGGAATAGCAGGACTAGTCAGGGTTTCCAAAGCCTCCACAGATACTACCCTTGCTGCAAATCTTTCTTTTAATTGGGCAGTTTCTCCGGGTATTGCTACAAATGTTCCGGAGGATTGTTCTCCTGCCAAGACAGCTGCAGCCGCAGGAGGATCATAAGGTGTTTCAATTAAATAAGTGGCAATAATTCTTTCCATGATCAGGGTTTCCATTTTTTCAAATTGGCTTTCAATGCAGCGGCATCTACTGGTATCAAATAAAACCTATAGGCAGCTGGTTTTGCTGGAATTTGATATTGTTCAATGGGGGCAGCAACATCGCTCCAGCTATCATTTCCACCCACACCCATTTGTACCAAGTCAATATTTAGGTTAATATAACCCGCATCTGATAATTTATAGGTATGTCTGGCTGTTTGTATTACTTGGTCAGTATAGGGCCTAGCACTCATGCTTAACAAACTATCGGCCAAGACCAACAATCCCTTGCCAGTTTTGGGATTGGACAAATGCATCCAACGAGTATCTGTTCTATTTCCATTTTCTTGTGGTACAACATAGGGCTCCATAAAATTTTCCAGGCTTGCCGAATAGACGGCCGCATCAAATCCCGTTCTCCTGTCTATATAGTTTTCCAAGGGGCCCCTACCAAACCATTGTATGGAATCATACTGACGATTAATGCCCAATTGCATCCCAATCTTTGGAAGATTGGGTAGACCTTGTTTTACTTGTAATTGATAGTCCACTTTCAATAAGCCATTTTGGGCCAAAGCATATTCCAGGACCACTGTGGCACTATCATGAATCAAATGATAGATGGCTTTTACTGCAATGGTACCATTGTCTTTTTTCAACTGACTGAGTGATACCAATTGAGGATTGGCTTGATACCATTGAAATAATTTGCGATGTGGCTTCCATCCACGTTTGTCATTATCGGTGAGTGGTCTAGTAAAATGTGGCAATAATGGACTAAAGATTTGCTCTTCTCCTTTAAAGCGATAATGCGTTAAAGCACCTGTTGTTTTATCAAATGCTATTTGGGCATTGCCATGGTTGACTTGCAACCATTGGGCCGTTTCTGTTAGTTCCGCGGATTTGCTATTGGTCATGGGCAATTGCCATGTTTGTAAACCAGTTAAGCCCAATTGGTTACTGGCAATTTCATATCCCTTATCTGCCCATGGGGTGGACTCAGATAATAAAAAATGGATGCCCAAATGGTATTCCTGTCCTTTTTTCAAAACGGGAATTTCTTTGGATAAGTCTAGTACCATCTCTTGACCAGCGGCCAAATTGATGGCTGCAAGCTCTTTACTAAATAGCAATGATCCATTCTCGCTGATACTGATGCGCGCCGTATAATGATTGGCATTGGTACTAGCTGCGCGATTGGTAATGCGCACTAAACGCTTTTCACTATTTTCCCATTCCGCTTGTATGGGCTGGAATACGCGCTTACACTCATAGATAGCGGCCTTGGGTCTACCATCCGCAGCCACCAAACCCTTGATGGTAAAATCATCAAAATACTTTTCTCCAAAGTCACCCCCATAGGCATAATAGGGACGATGCAAGGAATCATATTGTAAGAGACCTTGGTCTTTGAATTCCCAAATACAACCACCAATGATTCTAGGCGTTTTTCTAAACAGGTCCCAGAACTCTTTGATATTGCCAGCGGAATTACCCATGGCGTGTGCGTATTCACAAAAGAAAATGGGACGTTTGTCTCCATTGGCTTGGTTGGCCAATAACGCTGGTGTATACAATGCTGGATACATGCGGCTAACCATGTCTACATAGTATTGATCCAATGGATTTTGGATCCTATGTGAATGGTCATTTGATTTTAAATAATTGGGATTGGATGGATCCATATAGCCCTCTGCCTTGGGGCTTCCCATAGCAGGTTCATAATGCACCGGACGCGTAATATCAAAATCATGCATCCATGCTGCCATAGCTGCGTGATTGGGCCCACTACCCGCTTCATTACCCAGACTCCAAAAAATAATAGATGGATGGTTCTTATCTCTTAGCGCCATTCTGCTAGACCTTTCCAAATAAGCCCCCGTCCATGCGGGATCATTGCTGAGCTTGCCTCCCAGCCCATGGGTTTCCAAATTGGCTTCATCAATGACCAAAATGCCATACTGGTCACAGAGCTCTAATAAATAGGGGTCAGAAGGATAATGACTTAGTCTAACACAGTTAAAATTGAATCTTTTGATGGTCTTGATATCTTGTAAAATATCTTCTCTGGAAAGGGCCTTGCCTTTGGTTGGATGATGGTCTGGGCGATTGATTCCATAGAGGTAAGTTTGTTTTCCATTGATCAGGAGCTTACTATTGATGGGAGAAAATTCTATGGACCTAAAACCAAGTTTACAGGTTTTTATTTCTAGTACCTTACCCAAACTATCTTCTAAACTCAATGCCAACGTATACAAATTAGGGCTTTCATCACTCCATTTTTTGGGGTTGGAAATCTTGGTTTCCAATAATCCAAATTTGGCATTATCCAAACGGGGATAGATTTCATTGATAATGGAGAGTACTGATTTCTCTAAGGGTTTTTCCAAAACAGGTTTACCTGCTTGGTCATATAATTGGGCTTTTAATTGGTATCCTGCAATGTCTTTACCTGTCAGATTTTCAATTCTTGGGCGAATACTCAAGAGGGCGTCCTGATAATCCTTGTCTAATTTGGTCTGGTAAAAAAAGTCGGCAATCCTGATCTTAGGTTCTGCCAATAACAATACTTCTCTATGAATGCCACTCATGCGCCATTGGTCCTGGTCTTCTAAAAAACTACCATCGCTCCAGCGAATCACCCATACAGAAATGGTATTCTCGCCTGTTTTTAAATAAGGACTGATATTAAATTCTGAAGGCAGAAAACTATCTTCTGCATAACCTAAAAATTGTCCATTGACCCAAACTTTATAAGCGGAACTGACGCCCCCAAAATGCAGGGTCACATTCATATTGTTCCAATCAGCCGGCAAACTAAAACTGCGTTGGTAACAACCTACCCCATTATAATCTTTGGGAACATAGGGAGGATTCACGGGTCTAAATGGATAAACGGCGCTTTTATAAATGGGTTTGTCATAACCCTGCATTTCCCAACTTGATGGCAATGTAATTTTCTTCCATCCTTGTACTTTGGATTTGAAAAAATCAGTGGGTGCGTCTGCAGGTTTGAGGGCAAAAGAAAAATCCCATTCACCGTTTAAAGACATGACCCTGTTTGTTTTGGTTCTATCTCCGGTCAAGGCATCGCCCAATTGGGCAAAACTATAAGCCGTGGCCCTGGAGGGATCCCGATTGATGCCACTGACCAAGGGGTCTTCATAGGGTTCTCTATTAAATACGCTTGGCGCCATGGGAACGGCAGCCGGTGTTTTGTCTACCAACTGTGCAGCTAATCCATTAGCATATAAAAGCGCTACTATAATAATTTGCTTCATCATGTTTATCTAATCAATGGCATCCAAACCGTCATATCTGTATTCCCCCTATTGGCCCAAGAAAAATAGGGAATGAGTTGTAGTGTAGTGGTTTTATCTAGGCTGCCAACTTCTTGGTAAAGACTTTGTTTCCAATCCTTGGGACTACTTGTTTTTACAATAGCTTCTAGACCAGTGACAGTTCCAATGTCAATTTTTTTGTTGATGGTTTTCCAAACTGCATTGGCGGGAATGGCAATATCAGTCATCTTGATTCCTTTTGGCAAATCAACAGACTCCAAACAATACACCAATGGGCCACGTTTTACTGTGACTTGATTTCGGGTTTCTTCTACCAAAGGATTGGACTCCAATAAACTTACGGGCATTTCCATTTTCAAACTAATCTGATCTCCTTTCTTCCATACACGTTGGATGGCCAAATAGGTACCAGAGACTGGGCTTTGTCCAATGGACTGGCCATTCACCAATACGCTGGCTTTTTTACACCAGGCAGGAATACGCAAATACAGGCTATAAGCTTCTTTGGGCATTTGGTTTATTTGAATTTGAACCGCGCCATCATAAGGATAATTACTGGTTTGACTTAAAGCAATAATGTTTCCATTATCCAGTTTGGTATGTAACTCATTTCCTCCATACATATTCAGATAAAGTCCTTTGTTAGAAATGCTGTAGAGATAATTACCCACTTCTGCAATGGTTCTAACCGTATTGGGGGGGCAGCAATTAGATTTAGAAATATAGGGCACCCTTCCACCCTGCCAACGAAGATGATAAGGAAAGTCCGCACTGGCAGCCAGTGGATTGGTATAAAAATAATTGTTACCATTCATACTCACTCCGCTTAGAATACTATTGTACAAACAGAGTTCCATCACTTCTGCATATTTGGGATTGGCCGTTAATTGCAACATGCGCCAGTTCCAAAGCAGGTTGCCAATATTGGCACAGGTTTCACCATGCGCTGTTTTATTGGGTAACTGATAATCTCTGCCATATGCTTGGTGAATTTTTTGTACAGAATCGGGTTTATAAGAAGTGCCGTCAACAGAAACCCCATCATACAAAGCACCTGCCCCACCGGTAACATACATTTTTTGATGCACCACATTATCCCATAATCCATCCAGTGTAGTTAATAATGTTTTGTCTCCATTCTCTGCATACAAATCGGCTACGCCAGCAAACAGATAATTGGCACGCACTGCATGACCAACCACTTTTTTCATTTGTCTAAAAGGCATTCTGTCTGAATTATCATCGGTACCTTCAACAGTGCCGCGAATGTCTATTAGTTTGACCAAAAGGTCTAAGTACTTTTGTTGATTAGTGGTTCTATACAATTCAGCTAGTCCCATATAATGTGAAGGACAAATGGCATTTCTTGCCTGTTCAGCTGATGCTTTGTCATAAAAACCAATCAGAAAATCAGCTGCTTTTTGAGCAACGTTTAACAAAGATGTTTTACCCGTTGCCCGATAGTGTACACAACCTGCAGTCATGAGATGACCAAAATTATAGGCTTCAAAACTGAGCACATCGTCAAACATTTTTTGTTTGCCGGTTTGTTGTTGTTCAATAATGGACTTGGTGTAAATATAACCATCGGCTTTCTGTGCTTTGGCAATCACGGCAATGGCATGATCCATCATGGTGTCTAATTTATAATCCTTGGTCACAGCATACATGGCAGCTACCGCTTCTAAGGTTTTATAAAAATCACCATCGTGAAAAGATGGCCCCCTAAATTTTCCAGGATACAATCCAGCCGCTATTTCAAAATTTCTAAAAGAATGACAAAGGGCTTCATTATGATAGGTATCCCATAAATGTGGTAACATGCTGTCTCTGCAAACGGCAAACCTATCTGCCCAAAAACCCTTGGTAAATTGAACCGCACCCATATTTACAGATGAAAGTGCTGCGTATTTACTTTTTGAGGTATTGACCAATCCATTGGTTTGGGCTTGGCTTTGATTGGCCATACAGAAAAGACTGATCAATAAGATCCATTTCAATTGCTTCATAATCATGCTTTGTTGCTTTATAAGGCAGTATAGCTAACGCAATATTGTTTTCCAGGCCCTACTTGTATTTCATAGGTCTGGTTGGCTTTTGCTACAATGCTGGCTTCTGTACAAATGGGCAAGGTTTTACTCTTGATGATCAATGTTCCATTGCCCGCATTGGCGGTACTCAATTTGATTTCTATTTTATTACAATACAACCCTACTTCTCCATTGGGTGTAGGCACTTTTCCCTGAATCCATTCCAAACCACCCAGTGCAGGTTCTATGGTATAAGTGGCATAGCCAGGATTGGTTGGTTTAACACCCAGATAATATTTACCCAACAAATAAATGGGACTAGCACCCCATGCATGACAAAGACTTTTTCCAAATGCTCTTCCATACATAGCATAGTGTTCAGCTCCTTTTTTATTGGGATTGTATTCTTCCCAAAAACTGGTAGCACCTAAGTTCAACATACCACCCCAATAGTCCTTGATTTCTTTGGTTACAAAATTTTGCTCACCCATGGCACAAAGCGCTTCTAGTTCATAAAAGCGCATATAGGGTGTGGTAATTTTTTGAATCTTGTCATTGAGTAATACTGAGTTTTTAACTGCAGCTTTTTGATCCTGATTAAAATAGTCAAAGAAGATGGCAAACATATTGGTATACCTGGTCACATTATCTGATTGGGCTCCGTCTATCAAACTATGTACCATGGCCTGTTTGGATGTGTTCCAATAAGTGCTCATCAGCTTTGCCTTTAATTGCTCAGCTTCTTTTTGATATTTACTTGCGGCAGCATTGTCATTGACCAATTTGGCACAAATGGCCATGGTTTCTAAACTTCTGCAAAACAATAATTGCTCAAAACTCAATGCGCCTTTCTTGCTCAATTTATCGGCCCAGTCTACAAATACCCAATCACCAGGCAGGCCTTCCATAAATCCATCTTTATTACGTCTTCCCAAACAATATTCCATGAGTGACTGCATGCGCGGATAAAACTGGTTGATAAAAGTTTTGTCACCACTATATTGGTAATAATCATAAATACTCAGGAACCAATAAAAAGTATAGTCCATAATGGTATTCACATGACCCGTAACTGGATCCTTGCCTCTTAGCGCTAGAATGGTTCTTGAAACTGTTGGATTGTCAAAATAGAGATAATAATTCATCAAATAACTCTGATAAGCATCTCCACTCCAAACCCATCTATCTCTTTTAATACCGTCAATAAAAAACTCTCGGCTATTTAGGTGCAGGGTATATTTGGCAACCTCATAGATTTTATTGATCTGAGGATCAGAACAAGTAAACCCACCCCTTTCTTGCAAATCTGCATATTCATGTAGCATTGATACTCCTGCTAATTGAACAGTAGCATCTTTGACTATTCTAACATACCTAAATGCTTTGGATAATGGCATGACACTATCTTTTTTTGACAGGCCATTTAATTGCAAAACATCTAGTGTTACCGCACCTTGGTTACTCAATGCTTCTTCCTTACTCTCTCCATAATAAATGATTAGCTTACCCTTTCCGGAAAGTCCCTGCAATTTTACAAAACCAAATGTCTCTTTTCCAAAATCCAATACCCATTCATTGCCCTTGATTTGACTGCCTATTGGCTGCATGGCAGTTGTAGGCAATTTAAATTGAGAGGGCAATTTTTTGGGATCATTAAAATTCCAGGCACCGGCTTGCAACCATTTGGTAGCAGAGATATCAGAAGTCTTGCCTGTTTCATCAATCCATTCCTTGTCTTCAAAAGTAACCAACCAACTGGCATCCGATACAATGGTTTTGCCTTCTACAAAAATGGCAGGCACGGTAGCTTGGGAAAAGACTTTGATATTGATTCGGTGTTTTCCTGCAGGTACTAAAATGCTGGAAGGTTGTCCTTCTATTAATTGTCCATCTATTTTTACATTGTAATTACCCTCAGTAAAAATAGCCACTTGTTCAGGTTGGCTTAGCACAAAGTCTTTGTGAAAATCCATGAGCACAAAATGGGCATCTACTTTCCAAAACACCGGAAAGAAAGAGCCCCTATCGGTTCTTCTATTTTGCATTTGGTTACTCAACCAAATTTCATAATCACCCGGATACCAGATCCAGGTAGCTTTCTGTGCTTCAGAAAAAAAAGCTGTTAACAACAAAAAAGTCAAAAGAAAATATCGCTTTAGCATCATATCAATTTTCAAAACTAAAATCCGTTAAAAAATAAATAAAGTGAAACCATGACCAATACCAATAC
>CAMFKK010000015.1 GCA_945957225.1 uncultured Sphingobacteriia bacterium
CAATGTGATTGAGTCTATCATTATCAAATACGCATAACAAGGTCCTTAGAACCAACTGAATACCAAAACATCCGCTTATGTTCACGATGCTTGTTATCATCATTGTACTTGCCTTTGTATTCGATTACATCAATGGATTTCATGATGCTGCCAATAGTATTGCTACTATTGTATCCACAAAGGTGTTGACCCCATTCCAAGCTGTGTTATGGGCTGCTTTTTTCAACTTTGCCGCCTTTTTCATTTCAAAATATGTATTCAAAGAGTTTGGAATTGGTAATACAGTAGCCAAATGGGTACACGCTGAGTTTATTACCCTAGAAGTAATTTTAGCTGGTATTTCAGCAGCTATTATCTGGAACTTAGTTACCTGGTGGTTTGGAATACCTTCTAGTTCTTCTCATACATTAATGGGGGGATTTATTGGCGCTGCATTAGCCAATGCTGGTGGATTTAGTGGTGGCGGTGTAGACGTAATCAACTATGTAAAAGTGGTCCCTACTTTCTTGTTTATTTTCATGGCTCCATTGATTGGTATGTTTATCGCTTTTTTTATTACCATTTTGATTGTGCATCTCTGTAAGAGATCAAACCCCTATAAAGCTGAGAATTGGTTTAAAAGATTACAGTTAGTTTCCTCTGCTGCTTTTAGTATTGGACATGGTGGTAATGACGCCCAAAAAGTAATGGGGATTATTGGAGCAGCCATGATTTATTACCAAAGCAAATTGGGGGTTAAAATGGATTTTAACCAATTTGTGTCTGCATATGGTTGGGTGCCATTTACCAGTTTCTTGTGTATTGGTTTGGGTACCATGAGTGGTGGTTGGAAGATTGTGAAAACCATGGGTACCAAGATTACCAAAGTAACTCCATTAGAAGGTGTTGCTGCAGAAACTGCCGGTGCCATTACTTTGTTCTTAACCGAGCACTTTAAAATTCCAGTTTCTACTACCCATACCATTACTGGTTCTATTATTGGGGTAGGTGCTACAAAGCGTTTGAGTGCTGTTCGTTGGGGTGTTACTATTAACCTACTTTGGGCTTGGATTGTAACCATACCTATTTCTGCATTGCTAGCCGCTTCTATCTTCTATATTTTGAAACTATTTATCTGATAAACAGGCTCTTTCATACATAATTGAATAGTTCAATTTATATTGCACTATATATTCCCTATTATGAGAAAGATCTTGGTTACTGGTGGTTGTGGTTATATTGGATCACACACTATTGTAGATTTATTAGAGCATGGATATGAAGTTATTTCTATTGATGATAACTCTCGTTCCTCTGCTTTTAGCGTAAACGGTATTGAGAAAATTACCGGAAAAAAAGTCAAGAATTATAAAGTAGACCTGAAGAATTTTGACGAGACCCAGGCCGTTTTTCAGGAGAATACAGATATTGCTGGAGTCATCCATTTTGCAGCTTATAAAGCAGTGGGAGAGTCTGTAGCAGCACCCTTACTCTATTTTGAGAACAATTTGTTTTCTTTAATCAATTTGCTAAAATGCGTAGAGGAATTTAGCATTCCTCATTTTGTATTTTCTTCTTCCTGCACTGTCTATGGCAACCCAGATAGCATTCCAGTTACAGAAGCTTTTCCTATCAAGAAGGCAGAATCACCCTATGGCGCTACCAAACAAATGGGTGAAGAAATGCTCACCGATTTTACCAAGAATGGCGCTTGTGACGCCATTCTATTAAGATACTTTAATCCCGTAGGAGCACATCCTTCCGCTATTCTAGGAGAACTACCTATTGGTAAGCCTCAGAATTTGGTACCGGCCATTACACAAACCGCCATTGGTAAGTTACCCAAGATGAAAGTATTTGGTAATGATTATGATACCAGAGACGGAAGCTGTATCAGGGACTATATACATGTTTGTGATATCGCACACGCGCATACCCTTGCCATTCAATACTTAGAAAATACAAAGAATGAGGGACCTTGTGATATTTTCAATTTGGGCACTGGCTTGGGTGTAACCGTTTTAGAAGCCATTCAAACCTTTGAAGAAGTAAGTGGTGTGAAACTGAATTATGAGATTGCTCCAAGAAGACCTGGTGACGTCATTGCCATCTATGCCAACAATGACAAAGCAGTTAACAAACTAGGCTGGCAAATCAAATACGGCATCAAAGAAATGATGAAAACCGCATGGGATTGGGAATTGAAATTAAAAGCCGAAGCGGATAGCGTAAAAAATAATTAGTCTATTTTTTTAACCCATTATAATAGTTGAAAACAGTCTCATAGTCAGACTGTTTTCTGCATTTAAGGCTATTCTGTTTGATAAATGTCCCAAGTTCTGCTGACTTGTCTTTGAGCAGTTCCAAGACTTCTGCTTCCCCCTTGGTTAATTTTTTGATGCTTCCATTAGCTGCACCATATAACTGATACACTTTGTCTACCCTTTTGGTTGTTACAGCACTATTGAATTCTTTGTATTCACCTTCCGAAAATTGGGTACTCAACAATAGTTTAGAGGGGCCATTAACCAATACTTTGTAATAAGTACCTGCGTCAAGTCCGTCAATAGGTGGAAAGAAATTTTCAAAAACCGTAGTCTTATCTCCTTCTGTAATGATGACTTTTCTAATATCAGATGTTGCTTGCATGAGTTTGCCATCCCAATCTGTATAGTAGATGATATTGGTCTTGAGGTTAAATTTGATTTTTTTGTCCTTGTATTCTTTGCCACTGGCATCAACCAATACAGCAGGCAAAAACTCATCATTAAAAAAATAAGTGCCTTGTAAGTCCAATACTTTATCTGGTGTCAATGGAGCTCCATTTAAGGCTTGTAGGTTTCTACCACCCCCAATACTAACTTGTGATTGCGCATTGGCCAATAAGCAACTTAAAACCAGGGCTAATAGCAGGAATTTGGATAACATAGGATTATTTTATGCTCCCAAACTACAATAAAATCTTATTGGTTGAGCATTTTTTCTGCATTTTCCGCCATTTGCAAAGCCTCAATAAAGTCCTCAATTTCCCCACCAATTACGGCGTCTAAATTATAAGAAGTTAGCCCAATGCGATGATCCGTCACCCTACCCTGTGGCCAGTTATAGGTTCTAATTTTAGCGCTTCTATCTCCTGTGCTCACCAAGGTTTTACGTTGACGTGCAATCTCGTCTTCCTGTTTACGTACCTGTTCTTCATACAAACGGGTCCTTAGCATGGTCATGGCTTTTTCACGGTTGCCCAGCTGAGAACGCTCTGTTTGACAAACCACTACCACCCCTGTAGGAATATGGGTTAAGAATACCTTGGTCTCTACTTTGTTGACGTTCTGTCCACCAGCACCACCACTTCTGGCAGTTTCCATTTTTACGTCACTTTCTTTAAGTTCAAAATCCACTTCTTCTGCTTCAGGCATTACTGCAACGGTTGCTGCAGACGTATGCACCCTACCTTGGGTTTCCGTATTGGGAACCCGTTGAACACGATGTACCCCACTTTCAAATTTTAAAGTTCCATATACGTCTTCACCCGTTACTTCTACCACTACTTCTTTATAACCACCCACGGTACCTTCGCTCTCACTGACAATATTGGTTTTCCAACCCTTTTTGCTACAATAACGCAGGTACATACCTAATAAGTCACCTGCAAATAAACTGGCTTCATCGCCACCGGTTCCGGCTCTGATTTCCAAAATGGCATTCTTATCATCCTGAGGATCTTTAGGAATCAGGAGTTTGGTCAGTGTTTTTTCTAATTCGTCTTTCTTGACTTCTAGTTCAGGCAATTCCATCTTGGCCAATTCCTTCATGTCTTCGTCAGTACCATTCAAGCTTTCTTTGGCAAATTCATAGTCTGCCAAAACACGTTTATAGGTTTCATAAGGTTGTACTATCTTTTCCAAGGAACGGTATTCCTTACTCATAGCTCCATACTCCTTTTGATTATTAATAATCTCGGGGTTGGTGAGTGCAATACCCACTTGTTCAAATCTAGCCTTAATGGCGTCTAGCTTATCCAGCATAACCTAATTCAATTTTAAGTCTGCGAAGGTACGGTTTTACTCAGGATCAGAGAAGCTTTGAATATATACATCACCCATGTTAAGAAATCATTACCAAATGGTTATTAAATTGTTAGCTTTTGGTTAGGGATTATTTTTGCGCACTAACAATACAACATGAAAAAAAGCCTGTTTTTCTTATTCTATTTTGCCCTTTTTTCCATTTCCCATGCACAACATGATACCTCTTCCAAAAAAACAGTTATAGTACCTGAAAAAAAATGGTTTGAAAATATTAGTATTAGAGGTTATTTACAAGTAAGGTACAATCGACTTTTAGAGACAAATCCAAAACTAGGCAATGAACAGGGCGATAGAAGTTGGGGAGAAAATGGTGGTTTTTTTCTAAGAAGGGCCCGGGTTATCTTATCTGGGCAGATTAGCAAACATGTATATTTTTATTTTCAACCAGACTTTGCAAGTTCAGCCTCATCTACTTCTCTACATTTTGGACAATTAAGAGACGCTTATTTTGACATAGGTTTAGACAAAGACAACGAATACAGACTAAGAGTAGGCCAAAGTAAAGTGCCTTATGGATTTGAGAATATGCAATCTAGCCAAAACAGGTTACCCTTAGATAGAAATGATGCATTGAATAGCTCTGTTGTAAATGAACGAGACATGGGTGTATTCTTTTATTGGGCACCCAAAGAAAAAAGGGAATTGTTTGCAGCCCTAGTAAAAGACGGTTTAAAAGGGTCAGGCGATTATGGTGTATTTGCTTTTGGGGCTTATAATGGTCAAACGGCCAACAAACCAGAGCAAAATAACCAACCCCATATTGTTACTAGGTTTAGTTATCCATTTAAAATTGGTAACCAAATTATTGAACCTGGTATTCAGGCATATACCGGAAAATATGTGGTGACCAAGGATCAAACAAGTACTGGAGCCAAATTCAATGCAGATAGAAATTATGTTGACCAACGTATTGCGGGTTCATTTATCTTATATCCAAAGCCCTTTGGTATACAAGCGGAATACAATATTGGAAAAGGGCCACAATTCAATCCAGTTACTGATTCCATTGAAACAAAACCTTTAAAGGGGGGCTATATCACCCTGTCCTATATGCTCCATCACAAAGAACAAGTGATTATTCCGTTTATGAGGGGACAATATTATCAGGGTGGAAAGAAGCATGAACTAGACGCACGTAGTTATGACATGAATGAATTAGAATTTGGTATAGAATGGCAACCAATAAAACAGTTTGAATTAGTTGCTATGTATACCATTTCTAACCGTAGATATGAAGACTTTGTTTTACAAAATAATTTGCAAAAAGGGAGTCTTTTAAGACTTCAAGCCCAAATCAATTTTTAAGGTCTAGCCAGCGGTAAAAAACCGTAATTTCATTTGACAACTACTGCTCATGAGATGTCAAATAAAACTTACGGTTCTATTCCTATTTTTGGTTGGCCTAGTAAAGGCCCAACAGGCAGAAATCCTGATTAAAAACGGCAAAATCCTAGACGGAACAGGCAATTCCTGGTTCTATGGCGATATAGCCATTCAAAAAGGGAAAATCATTCGCATTGGTAATTTAACTGGTTGGCAGGCTACCAGAACCATTGATGCAACAGGCAAAATGGTTGCTCCTGGTTTTATAGACGTGCATACCCATATTGAGGATGATGAAAGAAAAAATCCAACAGCCGATAATTTTATCTACGACGGTGTAACTTCTGTAATCACAGGTAACTGCGGTTTGTCCAGACCGGATCTTGGGGCTTATTTTTCCATGATTGATTCTTTGAAACTCAGCATCAATGTAGCTGCACTAGTTGGCCATAATGATGTGCGCAAAGCCGTCATGGGTTCTGCCAATAGAAATCCTACGGAAAAAGAAATGCAGGCCATGGAAGCCATTGTCAGCAAAGCCATGAAAGATGGTGCAGTAGGGCTTTCCACGGGTTTGATCTATATTCCAGGCACTTATTCCAAAACAGAGGAGATTGTTAGGTTGGCTAAAATTGCGGCTGCTTATCATGGGGTTTATGCCAGTCATATGCGTGACGAGGGTGATAGTGTAACCCAAGCCATTGAAGAAGCATTGACCATTGGAAGAGAAGCTAAGATTCCAGTTGAGATTTCCCATTTTAAATTGAGTGGTCAACAGAATTGGGGAAGAAGTGCTCAAACCATACCCATGGTGATCAAAGCCAGAGAAGCAGGTTTAGATGTAACCATTGATCAGTATCCATATACGGCAAGTAGTACTTCTTTGAGCACGCTTTTGCCAGACTGGGTATTGGCCGATGGTCAGGATAGTATCAAAGCCAGACTTGCACGCCCTGTCATAAGAAAAGAAGTGGTAGACTATATGCTAGCCAAACTCAAAAAACGCAAGCTGCCCCATTTTAGTTATCCTGTGGTGGCCTCCTATAAACCAGATACCAGTTATAATGGCAAGAGCATTGAGCAAGTAAATCTCTTAAGAGGCAATAAACACAAACCAGCTGCAGAAGCGGAAACCGTGATCCAAATGATGGAGCAAGGTGGTGCCGGCATGGTCTTTCATGGCATGAGTGATCAGGACGTAAAAAACATTATGCAATATCCCTTTAACATGTTTGCCAGCGATGCCAGTATTCGCATTTACAAATCTGGTAATCCACACCCAAGGGGATATGGCACCAATGCCCGAGTATTGGGAAAATATGTGCGGGAAGAAAAAGTGATTTCCTTGGAGGAAGCCATTAGAAGAATGACATCGCTACCAGCACAAAAATTTCATTTAATAGATAGAGGTTTGCTGCGCGATGGTTTTGCTGCAGACATTGTAGTCTTTGATGCTGCCACGGTAAAAGACTTATCAACTTATGATCAGCCCCACCAATACAGTACGGGGTTTGACTATGTTTTGGTCAATGGTGTCATTACTGTTGATGCTGGCAAACACAATGGCAGCCGAGCAGGCACCGTACTTAGAAAATCTCTTTAAACAATAATCTTACCAACATGAAAAAACTACTCTTATTCTGTTGCTGCTTACCCATGGTCTTGCTGGCCCAGACCAATCTTAGTGCTGGAAAAACCGAATCAGATTCTATTCCCGTATTTGTCAAAGACAGTTTGGATACTTATGTAAATCAGGCGCTCAAGGATTGGAATATTCCCGGTGTTTCGGTAGCCATTGTTAAGAATGGAAAGATTGTAAAAATGAAGGGCTATGGGGTTACTGAATTGGGTGGTCAAGAAAAAGTTGATGAAAATACCCTTTTCATGATTGGTTCTAATACCAAGGCATTTACAGCTACTTTACTAGCTATGATGGACAAGGACAAAACTCTTTCTTTGGATGACAAAGCAACAAAGTGGTTGCCCGAATTTAAAATGAAAGATCCTTGGGTTACCAAAGAAGTCATGGTGCGTGATTTGCTTTGTCACCGTTTGGGTATGATGACTTTTCAGGGAGACTTTATGTTTTTTGATACCAAGCTCAGCAGTTTAGAAATCTTAGATAAGTTTAGCAGACTTACACCCAAACATAGTTTTAGAACCACTTGGGGCTATACCAATGCCGCATTTTTGGCAGGGGGAATGATTGTGGGAAGGGCCAGCAAAACAAGTTGGGAAGAACAATTACGCAGCAAACTATTTCAGCCACTAGGAATGAGCAGAAGCTTGGCTTTGTCTGCAGAAATTGAGGGGGCTAGCAATAAAGCATTTGCACATAGTATCATGGATGGAAAGCTGATTAAAATCCCATACGGAAAACTGGATAATATTGCCCCAGCGGGTTCTATTAGTTCTTCTGCCAATGATATGAGCAAGTGGGTGAACATGCAATTAAACAATGGAAAACTTGATGGGAAAAACATTGTATCAGCCGCAGCTATTCAGGAAACCAGAACCCCACATTCAATCTTGGGCGATGGGGGCAGCCTTTATAACAAAGGCCATTTTGCACTCTATGGACTGGGATGGTTTATGGAAGAATATGGTGGCAGAAAAGTGGTTTCTCATACTGGTGGTGTTAACGGATTTGTGACCAGTGTTACTTTGATTCCTGAAGAAAAACTAGGCATTATTGTATTAACCAATACTGATCAGAATAATTTTTATGAGGCATTGAAATGGGATATCATGGATGCCTATTTGGGTTTTCAACAACGCAATTATAGTAAGGTATACCTTGGTTTCTATAACCGTCAAACCAAGTCAGACGCAGAAAGAATTCAGAAGCTGCGCGATACCATTGCCATGAAACAACCCGCCAGTCTGCCTTTAAAACAGTTTGTTGGAACTTATGAGAATGAGCCCTATGGTACCTTGACCATTCAAGAAGAGGGTGATCATTTGCGTGTAAAATTTCAGCACCATGAAATGACAGGTAAACTAGAAGCCATTAGTGGCAATAGATTCCTGATCAGCTATAGTAATCCCATTTGGGGAGTAGAACCCATTGAATTTTCCCTTGTCAATAAACAAGTCAAATCCATCACTATTAAAGTTGCCGGATTTGTAGATTACTTACCTTACGAATTCAAAAAGAAATAAGATGCGTTCAAACTTTCTATTCCTAGCTGCAGGATTATTGTTCAGCCAGAATAACCATGCCCAACAGGACTATCTAAAGATTCACCAAAAAGCGGTGTTAGCAGATTCGCATAATGACATTCTAACTGCATGTATAGAAAAGAAATTGTCCATGGATGCGGACCTGACGGGCAAAACCCATTCAGACTTAGCCCGTTTTAAAAAAGGAGGTGTGGATGTCCAGATTTTTTCTGTTTGGTGCGATGGAAATGAACCCAATCCATTGGGGCTGGCCAATAGAGAAATGGACAGCTTGGATGCCGTAGTAAAACGCAATCCAGGAGCTATTACCATTGTACACAACCAAAAAGAATTAAAAGCCGCATTAAAGGCCAAGAAATTAGCTGCCATGTTTGGAGTTGAAGGTGGACATATGATGAACAATGATTTAGAGAACCTGAATCGTTTTTATGCAAGAGGCACCCGCTATATGACCCTGACCTGGAACAATAGCATTCCTTGGGCCACATCTGCTATGGACGAGACACTCAAGAAAGATAGTCTCGCCCGCACGCGCAAAGGACTTACTGATTTTGGTAAGCAAGTAGTGCAACGCATGAATGAATTGGGGATGATGATAGACCTTTCTCATGTGGGTGAACAAACATTTTGGGACGCTATTAATACTAGCACCAAACCCGTGATTGTTTCCCATAGCAATGCCTATGCCCTCTGTCCTATTTTTAGGAATTTAAAAGACGACCAAATCAAAGCAGTGGCAAAAAATGGTGGTGTGATTGACCTGAATTTTTATTCCGGATTTATTGATAGCACGTTTAAGAAAAAGGAAGCCAAATTTGTATTGGCCCATGCCCAAGAATTGGATGCATTAAAAAAGCAGGGCATGGTGCAAGAATACGCACTTTCTGTTTTAGCAGATAAATATGCCGATGAAGTAAAAAGCAATCGCCCCCCATTAAGCGCCATCATGGATCATATGGATTATATAGTAAAATTGGCGGGCATTGACCATGTAGGTATTGGTTCTGACTTTGATGGCATTACTTCTTCACCGCAGGACCTAGATGGCGTTTTAGATTATCCCAATCTCACCAAAGCCATGCTAGAAAGGGGTTATAGCAAGAAAGACATTAATAAGGTTTTGGGTGGCAATTTGCTACGCGTGTTAAAAGCCAACGAAAACAAATAAAGCATTCTATGTATCAATACCTACTCTGTTTGCTCATGCCATTGAGTTTGATGGCACAGTCTTCTCAAAAAGAAATTACCCGTTGGGAAAATACCGCTGCACAAGTGACCATTGTGCGAGACCATTTTGGCGTACCGCATATTTATGGCAAGACTGATGCACAAGCCGTATTTGGTTTGCTTTATGCGCAGTGTGAGGATGATTTTAAGCGGGTAGAGATGAACTATATTGAAAAACTGGGCAGGCTCTCAGAAGTAAAAGGTGCTTCAGAATTATACAATGATTTGTTGATTCGTTTGATCATAGATAGCACGGATGCCAAAAGAGATTTTGAGAATAGCCCCAATTGGCTCAAGCAATTATTACAGGCTTATGCCGATGGCATTAATTATTATCTCTACAAACATCCTCAAGTAAAACCAGCACTGCTTACTCGTTTTGAACCCTGGTATCAATTGCTCTGGACCGATGGAAGTATTGGCGCCATTGATGTTGGAGACATCAACGTAGCTGAATTAAAAGCCTTTTATTCAGGAGAAAACAATACCACTGCAACTATTGCCCCCCAACCAAAAATCTTTGAAGAACCCTTGCCCAGTGGTAGCAATGGATTTGCTTTTGGCCCTTCCAAAACAAAATCGGGCAATGCCATTTTGTATATTAATCCGCACGTGACTTTTTATTTTAGACCAGAAGTGGCTATGGAATCCCAGGAAGGTTTACACGCGTATGGTGCTGTTACCTGGGGTCAGTTTTTTGTCTATCAGGGTTTTAATGAACACTGTGGCTGGATGCATACATCGGGCTACGCCGATGTGGCTGACCTATACCAGGAACAAGTGCAGCCAAAAAATGGCGGCTATGTATACAGCTATGACAAGCAAGTAAGAAAAGTGAGTGAGAAACAAATTAGCATTCAGTATTTGGAGAATGGAAAGATCTTGTCCAAGACTTTTAAAACCTATTTTACTCATCATGGACCTGTCATGGCCAAACGCAATGGTCAATGGATTGCTGTGCGTTCCAATAACCGTTCTTTGAGTGCCATTATTCAATCTTGGAAACGTACCAAGGCCAAGGGTTTTGAAGAATACAAACAGATTATGGAACTGCGTTCCAATACGTCTAACAATACTGTCTTTGCAGATAACAAAGGCAATATTGCTTACTGGCATGGCAATTTTATTCCTAGACGTGATGTTACATTAAACTGGTCAAAACCAGTGGATGGTAGCACTAGCGCAACTGAATGGCAGGGACTGCATAGTTTGGAGGAGATGATCCATGTTTACAATCCCACCGATGGTTGGTTGCAAAACTGTAATAGCACTCCTTTTACGGTTGCTGGTACCAAGAGTCCTTTGCGCGAAAAATATCCGCGTTATATGGCCACGGATGGTGAAAATTTCCGTGGTATCAATGCTGTAAAAATTTGGAACACTGCAGAAAAATACAATATTGATGACGTGATTAAAAATGCCTATAACAGTCATTTGGCGGCATTTGATTTATTCATTCCAGCATTATTAGAGGCCAATCAAAAATATGGTGCTGCTCCTCGTTTTGCATCGCTACAAGCAGCCATTGCCTTACTTGGTGCATGGAATAGAAATAGTTCCGATACTTCTGTTGCTACTACCCTTGCTATTGAATGGGCACAGAAACTTTGGCCTGCTGTAATGAAACAAATAGTGGATGGTGATGAGTCTAATCAAGTGGCCAAGACCCAATTATTTTTGTCTTCTGGCAATCCGGAGAATCTATTGCAAACCCTTTCTGTGGTGCTCTCTGAACTGGAGTTTAAATTTGGTACCTGGCGTAAACCTTGGGGCAGTATCAATCGCTATCAGCGTTTAACAGGCAATCTCACCGAAACCTTTGATGATAGCAAACCCAGTATCCCTGATGGTTTTGCGGCTTCTACCTGGGGTTGTCTTCCCTCTTTTGTAAGCCGTCCTTTTTCTGGCACCAAACTTCGTTATGGCTATAATGGCAATAGCTTTATTTGTGCGGTGGAATTTGGCAAACGCGTGGTGGCCAAATCACTGCTTGCTGGAGGCAATTCCGGTGATCCTGCTTCTGTTCATTTTGGAGATCAGGCGGAAATGTACACCAAGGGGAGATTCAAAGAAGTACTGTTTTACAAAGAAGATGTGCTCAAGCAAGCGGAGCGTACTTACAAACCTGGGGAGTAATCCCTTTTGCTGACGCGATTGCTGTTATGAATTTTGACTGTAGCAAAGATTGACTGAAGCGAAGTTTCATTGAAGCGAAGTAATGGGTTCGCTCTGGTATCCCAAGCCCGGAAACAATCTTCTTCGCGGCTTCGCAAGCTCAAATGCCGCTCATAAGACAGTTCCCGTTCTTTGTGATGACGGCCAATGCCATCTATCTTGATTGCGAAGAGGACGGAGGAATGATCCGAAGACTGTAGGTTTTGGTAAGCCAATAAGTTGCCGGTCCATCTTCGATAGTAAGTTTGCTAATGGCCCTTTTATAAAAGGCCGCAATTGTACCATTGGTTGGGCTAGGCTAAATTCTTATTAACTGTTTACTTTATCTTGAAAATAGTATTCCTTTAGATTACAGTATTGCGATAGATTTGGTTTTTCCAATCCTTCTATTAAGTCAAGTATATTCAAGCGCTTATTTGATAAGTTTAAAGACTTGAAATAACTTTCTATAAGCGCAGTAATATTTGTACCATTATTTAATGCATGACTGTTTGCTTTGTCAAGCAATTCATTTTCAATATCAAGTTCTAAACGAGTTTTCATGTACCATATTTATACATGAATTTAATTAATCCAATTTGTGTTTAAAACAAAAACAATCAATTTATTATTCCTTTACTTTAAAATGATACTCTTGAATTAGGGCGGGGTTTTCGGGGGTGAGGGTGAAATAAATTTGGACCTGGCCTTTTTCAAAGTCTAGGTTAAAATAGCCGCGGAGTTGGTTCTCGGGTATAACGGGTCCTACCTTGGTGATCTTGCCTAGTTTGGAGAAGGCATCGGTGGCTTCTTTGGCTAGGGTTTGCGTGTCGTAATCATCAAAGAAATTTTCGGCGAAAATTTTGGAAGCTTTTGCATTGCTATAGGATGGGAGCAGTTGTACAATTTGATCGCGGCGCTGGGTTAAAATTTTGGATGGAGGTAATTGTCTGGCTTGCAATCCCGCTGCGCGGATGAGTGTATCCAATACTTGTACATTGGCCAGCGAGGTTGGCGCATAAGTCACGTTGGCAAAAAACATCACACCAATACCATACTCAGGAGCAATAACCCAGTTGCTGCCAAAACCAGGTAGGCCACCTGTATGTCCAACGGTTTCTCTGCCTGTTCCATCTTTTGACCAACGCAGTCCATAAGCATAGGCACTGGCCATGGGGGTTGCTCTGCCTGAGGGATATTTGTATCCAGCATTGAGTGCCGCAAAACGCCAGGGCTGGTGCATTTCACGAATGCTGGATCTTTTCACGGGACCTTTCTCTATATCGTTACGGGGAGGCCATGCGTCTTGGTGCAGGGCCATGTATTTGGCAAAGGATTCAATGTTGACAATCATACCACCCATGGCACCATAAATACCATCGTGTAACAAAGCTTCTTCTCTCCAATTGTTGTTAATAAATCTATAGCCGTGCGCTAATTCTGCGTCTGGAATTTTGGTGTATTCCCATTCAGCTTTGTCCATAGCCAAGGGCTTCCAAATATATTTGGCAATATAATCGGCATAAGACATGCCTGTTACTTTCTTGATAATATAACCCTGCATGGCAAAACCCATATTGCTATACTCATAAGTGAGACCTGCGTCATTGGAAAATGAAATGCCTTTTTTAATCATAGCAATCAAGTCAGTATCCGTCTTGGCCAATTGTCTATCGCCCCAAGGATTGTCTTCCGGGAAACCAGCGGAATGACTCATCAAATTCCTGATGGTAATTTCAGGAGCATCCTTGGTCAATCCCTGCCCTTTTAATTCAGGAATATATTTCCAAACAGGATCATCTAATTGTAGTTTGCCTTCATCGCGCAGCTTTAAAATAGCCATACTGGTAAAGCTTTTGCTCATGCTGGCAATTCTAAACAAGGTCTTGGGTGAGGCAGGAATTTTCTTGTCCAAATTGGCAAATCCACCAGCACCACTATAGACCAATTTACCATCTAAAACAATGCCAAAACTATACCCTGGAAAATGGTTTTTCTCTGCATAATCTTTATAGATTTTTGCAACAACCGGAAATAATTTTTGCAAATTCTCTAATCGATTATTTTGCTCAAAGACCGGTGGTTGATAAGCCGCATTGGGTTTATTCACCAAAACGCTTTGTGCGAATGCACCAACAGATACTAGAACCATTGCCCATAAAGCCATGAGCTTGAACAGAAGTTTTGCTTGCATAGATTCAATTGAAGTTTTAAGATACTTCATTTAAGTCAGAGCAGGTAATTTGAACTCAATAAGCCAACAACTTTTCAATAGTTGCATCAAGCCTGCTATTGGCTAGATAATTTTTTTCTAGTGCTAGGTTAAATGGTATGGGAGTGTCAAGAGATGCGCAACGTAGAATGGGTGCGTCAAGTAATTCAAAACAGTGTTCGCTGATCCAGGCACTGAGCTCGCCGCCAATGCCACCCGTGAGGTTGTCTTCATGCAAGATGAGTACTTTTCCTGTGGCTGCTACGCTTTCTTTGATGGCTGCATAGTCTAGTGGTGCTAGGCTGCGCAGGTCTAAGATATGTAGTGAGATTTCTGGATGTGTTGTTTGGTATTGTTGGGCCCAGTGTACTCCAGCGCCATAGGTGATGATGCTAAGATCGGTTCCTGATTGTATGGTTTGGGCCTTACCAATGGGCAGGGTATAATAAGCGCTGGGTAAGGGCCCTGATACAGATCTATACAAAGCTTTGTGTTCAAAAAATAATACGGGGTTGGGATCATTGATGGCTGCAATGAGTAAACCCTTGGCGTCTTGTGGATTGGAGGGATAGACCACTTTTAATCCGGGTACATGGGTAAACCAGGCTTCATTGCTTTGTGAATGAAAAGGTCCTGCTCCAACACCGGCACCTGTAGGCATTCGCACCACCACATCGGCGTTTTGCCCCCACCTGTAATGCATCTTGGCTAGATTGTTCACTATTTGGTTAAAGCCCACGGTCACAAAATCGGCAAACTGCATTTCCATCACGCTCTTAATGCCTTCCAAACTCAGACCCATGGCGGCTCCAACAATGGCGCTCTCACAAATGGGGGTATTGCGTACGCGGCGCTTGCCAAATTTTTCTACAAAGCCTTCGGTGATTTTGAAAGCGCCGCCGTATTCGGCAATATCCTGACCCATGATAATCAGCTCTGGGTGTTGCTCCATACTTTGATCCAATGCTTCTTGTATGGCGTCTACCATTCTTTTTTCTGGAATGGCAGCAAGTTCATCTGAACTTTCAACCGCTAATAAAATACTTTCTAGAGTGGGTGTTGCATCTACAGGAATAGGGGCAAATACATCGCGCAGCTCCGTTTCCGTGTCTGGAATTAAGTCGGCTGCTTGATAGGCTATTTGTAATTCAGATTCAATTTGTTCTCGATAGTGATTTCTAATATCCGCTACCTGCATTTCTGTAATGACGCCGGTTTCTACCAAGAATTGTTCATAGTTTTTAATAGGGTCTTTTCTACCCCATTCTTCAAATAATTCCTTGGGCACATATTTGGTACCACTGGCTTCCTCGTGTCCGCGCATGCGAAAAGTCATGCACTCAATCAAGTAAGGTTTTTGGTGGTTGATACAAAATTCTCTGACTCCCTTGATGGTATCATAAACGGCTAATATATCATTTCCATCTATGCGCACCCCTTCCATTCCATAGCCCTTAGCGCGGTCTACCAATCGCTGACACCTATATTGTTCATTGGTGGGCGTACTCAGTCCATAGCCATTGTTTTCAATAATGAATATCACGGGAAGGTCCCAAACGGCAGCCACATTGAGTGCTTCATGAAAATCACCCTCACTAGTGCCACCATCACCTGTAAACGCCAAAGCTACTTTTCCTTGGTTACGTAATTGGTGCGCTAGAGCTGCACCATCGGCCAGCGCCAACTGGGGGCCCAAGTGTGAGATCATACCGCAGATATGGTGTTCCTTGGTACCAAAATGGAAACTGCGTTCCCTTCCCTTGCTATAACCATCTTGGTTGCCCTGCCATTGCTGAAAGAGTTTGTGCAAAGGCATATTGCGGCTGGTAAAGACACCTAGGTTTCTATGTAAGGGAAAGATCCATTCGTCTTCTTGCAGGGCCATAGTAGCACCCACAGAAATGGCTTCCTGTCCAATACCACTAAACCATTTACTGATTTTTCCCTGTCGGAGTAAGACCAGCATTTTTTCTTCAATCATTCTTGGAAACAACAATTGCTTGTATAGTTCCAGGAGTTTTTCGTTGCTGAGGTCTTTTCTGTTCAGGTGCATAGCCGTGCTTAGAGATTTAGTCTCTGCTGCTCAATTTACTCAATAGTTTTAGCATTTCTATATACAACCATACAATGGTTACCAATAGACCAAATGCGCCATACCATTCCATGAATTTGGGTGCACCACGTTCAGCACCTTGTTCAATCATGTCAAAATCCATGATTAAGTTCAATGCAGCAATAGCGGTAACAAACAAACTGATACCAATGCTCAACAAACTATTGTCATACATGAAACTAATGTTCACGCCAAACAGGTTCAGCACCATGGTAATCAAATAGAATATACCAATACCTACTGTAGAAGCAATAATGACTGCTTTAAATTTTTCTGTAGCGCGTACAATTCTAAAATTATACAATAAGAACATGGCCAATGCCACCCCAAATGTAAGACCTACTGCTTGCATGACCAGACCAGGATATTTGGTTGCAAATGCGGCATTAAAGATGGCAGAAATACCACCAATAAATAAACCTTCCAGCAAACCATATAAAGGTGCTAAAAATGGTGCCCAATTGGGTTTGAAGGTGATAGC
>CAMFKK010000016.1 GCA_945957225.1 uncultured Sphingobacteriia bacterium
TCCGGTCTCGTGGGCTCGGAGATGTGTATAAGAGACAGCTTCTACACTGGTCTTGGTGCCTTCTGGCGTTATCAATTGGGCAATCTTATCAGAGATTTCTAAAGTACTAAAAGGTTTATAAATAGAACGTACCACATTCTCACTATGCAACTGACCCGTGCGTTGTAATTCTTTGATTTTCTCAGTTGCATCTGTTAGCACATGTTCCATATTGCGCTCTTTTAACAAAGCAACAGCTGCACGGAAGGCAATAAAATCGCCTAGCTTACTCATGTCAATCCCATAGCAATCAGGATAGCGAATCTGTGGAGCAGAACTTACTACAATGATTTTTTTAGGAGACAATCGCGTAAGCATTCTGATAATACTTTCTTTGAGCGTTGTGCCCCTAACAATACTATCATCAATCACCACCAAACTGTCTTGGTCTTTGCGCACGGTACCATAAGTAATATCGTACACGTGTTGCACCATCTCATTTCTGTTAGCGTCTTCTGTAATAAAGGTTCTGAGCTTAACGTCTTTGATGGCAATTTTTTCTTGGCGAATTTTTCTATTTACCATCTCTTCTAATTTCTCTGGTGAGAAATCCTTACCCCAGCTCAAAATCCTTTCTACCTTAATCTTGTTTAGGTATTCTTCCATACCTTTTACCAAACCATAGAAAGCAACTTCTGCGGTATTGGGGATATAGGAGAAAATGGTATTTTTTAAATCGTGGTCAATTCTTTTGAGAACGGTTTCACTCAAGTGATGCCCAAGTGCAATGCGTTCGCGATAGATTTTTTCATCGCTACCGCGGCTAAAATAAATGCGCTCAAAGCTACATGCCCTGCGCTCCTTGGGTTCTAGAATTTGTTCAACACGGTAATTGCCTTTATCGTCTACCAACAAAGCCGAACCTGGCATGAGTTCCATGACTTCATTCTCACCCACATTAAATGTGGTTCTAATGGCGGCTCTTTCAGAAGCAGCAACAATTACTTCATCATTGATATAATAGTAAGCGGGTCTAATACCGTGTGCGTCACGCATCACAAAACTATGTCCATTGCCAATAAGTCCTCCAATGGTATAACCACCATCAAAAAGTGGGGTTGCTTTGCGCAATACTTTTTCAATATCGGCATTATTGGGACTGAGCTCGTCTTCCTTAGTCAAGAAATGATGCAGCACTTCTAACATAGCGGCCAAGTCACTCTGTTTTTGAAAATCGCCCGGGCTCATATTGATCAGGTCAAAGAGCTCGTCTGTATTAACTAGGTTAAAATTCCCAGCCAATGCCATATTCTTACCCGGCATCAAGTCACGCTTGATAAAGGGGTGGCAGAACTCTACATTGTTCTTGCCCTGAGTACCATAGCGCAAATGCCCCAAAATCAACTCTCCCAAAAAAGGCAGGTGCCCCTTCATTAAACCTGGGTGTTGCTTGATATCGGGTTGGTATTTTTCTAGCTCGGCCACTTCTTGGCCAATCCTGAAAAACAGGTCGGCAATGGGTTGGGGAGCATTGCTGCGCATGCGGTGTAAAAAGGGATTACCAGGTTCGGTATCCAGTTTCACAGAAGCCAGACCGGCTCCATCCTGTCCTCGGTTATGTTGCTTCTCCATCAACAGATAGAGCTTGCTTAGCCCGTAAGTAACCGTACCGTGCTGTTGCAGGTAGTAGGAAAATGGTTTTCTTAGGCGGATGTAGGCAAGCCCACATTCATGTTTGATTTCGTCGCTCATGATAGATATTAAAAGAAAGTGGCGAAGTTACAACTTCGCCACTTTCTTTGTTTGTTAATTATGAACAGTTTCCGGTTGTAATGTCTGCGCCAACCAAAGGAACTCATTGATAAAGAGATCCACAGGTTTTTGGAAGTTTTCATCCAGCAAAACGCCCTCTTCACTAAATTTCTTATCCACAAATGGGGTAATCAGCATATAAGGTGATGCTATGCCAAATAGGGCTGGCACCAATAAAAGCAATTGTTGACTAGAACGCATGCCACCCATGCCTCCTGTAGAAGCCGGAGCAATTCCAAATGCCTTATGGGTTTGTTTTGGAAAATGATCCAATAGGTTTTGCAAGGCTGGAGAATAAGAGCCATTGTATTCAGGGGTAACCAAGATAAAAGCATCGGCAGCAAACATCATTTCTGCTAGGGGCTTATAGGCATCTGGGGTTTTTTCAACGCTGGTAAATACGTCTTGTAACAAAGGCAGGTTCCATTCCCTAACGTCAATGATATTAATCTTGTGTGCTGTCTTTGCTTCTAACTGCGCTTTCAGAAAGAGGGCCAAACGGAAAGTAACACTTTCCCTTCTGGGGCTTCCTGCAATAATGGCTATGTTCATACGATTGCTTGTTCTTTGCGAAAATACTTCAATATTTATTCCAGAGCCTTTTTGTTTAGGCTTGCTTGATCATTTGTACACTCAATACCAATTTCACTTCATCGCTTACCATCACGTTGCCCGCTTCAGTAACAGCACCCCAAGTAAGACCAAATTCTTTGCGGCTGATTTTTCCATTGATTTCAAAACCAGACTTTACTTGACCATAAGGATCAGTGGCAGTTCCACCAAACTCAACGTCAAATTCCACTTGCTTGGTAATATCACGGATGGTCAAATCACCCAACAACTTGTATTCATTTCCACTAACCAATTTCAAGGCACCATTGTTCAATGAAAGGGTTGGGAATTTTTCAGCTGAGAAAAAGTCATCACTCTTTAAATGTCCATCTCTTTGTTCGTTATTAGTAGAGATGCTATTTACATCTGCCTCAAAACTAATTTTTGCGTCAGTAAAATCTGCTGCTTCAGACTCCATGCTGGCGTCAAATTTGGTGAAGTTGCCTGTTACATTGGTGATCATCAAGTGTTTTACTTTAAAAGTAATTTCACTGTGTGCTGCGTCAATTTTAAAAGTTGCCATGATTGTTTTTTTTAGTTTGATTGATTGCTTATGTTGTTAATTTTTACTTTAATACTTTTCAAATTCTACACTCTTCTAAATTCCCCTCCCGCAAGCGGTAGGGGAATTATTTAACCTAGAGACATGGGAATTTCTATTAAGACTATTTGCGCGTCTGTATTGGCTTTGATGTCTACAGATTCCAGTTCTGAAATACCCAAACCGTCTCTTCTGCCAATGGTTTGACTTGCAATTTCTAGACTGCCTTCCAAGACAAATACATAAACCCCATTACCAGATTTTTTTAGCTGATAAGTGGTGCTGAAGTCTTTTGAAAAATTGCCCAGAGAGAACCATGCGTCCTGGTTAATCCAAACGGCGTCTGCATTATCTGGTGCCACCACATTTAATAATTGGTTTACCCTATTTTCTGGTTTGAAAGATTTTTGTTCATAGCGTGGTTCAATATTTTGCAATTTGGGCATCACCCAGATTTGCAAAAATTTGACCGGCTTGTCTCTGTTGGCATTCATCTCGCTATGGGCTATTCCGCTACCGGCACTCATGATCTGTACATCGTGTTCACGAATGATTTCATTACGGCCAGTGCTATCATTATGATGCAGATCTCCACTTAACGGAATGGAAACAATTTCCATATTGTCGTGTGGATGTTTGCCAAATCCCATACCCGCACTAACAGTATCGTCATTCAACACCCTAAGTGCTCCAAAATGCACGCGCTCTGGATCATAATAATGACCAAAACTGAAACTATGGTAACTGTCTAACCAACCAAAATTGGCATGACCTCTTGTTGCTGCTTGATGTAATACGGTTTTCATGGTGTTCAAATTATATGTATGTACATGTATTAGTTTAAAAAAATATTATACTTCTTTCTGTCTCAATTTTTCAAGCAATTCATTCAATTGTTTTGCTTCTTCATCAGTGACGCAGAGTTGACTATCAAACAACTCGTCTGCCTTTTTGGTTGTCACTTCTAATAATAACAGTCCAGCAGCGGTTAATTGGATCATGGTTTCCCTTTTGTCAAAACTTGACACGGAACGCTTTACCAGTTTTTTGATTTCTAAACGGTCCACAATCCTTGGTACGTTTGAACTCTTTTCAATCATTCTACAGGCAATATCGCGCACGCACATTTGTTCTGGGTGTTTGCCCTTTAGAATCCGCAACACATTGTACTGTTCATGGGTAAGACCATATTCTTTTAGCGCCTGGCTAAAACTGGTCTTCAACCACCAAGCCGTATACAAAATATTCAACCCGGCTTTATGGGTTTCGTTTTTAAATTTGGTACTTTGTATGGCTTGTTCCAATTTCACAACACAAATGTATGTACATACATATAATTTGCCAAATTTATTTTCACTTTTCTTTGGAGCGAACCCGCAGGCCGAATTGTACCTACTTTTCGGAGTTTTGAAAAAGGGCTGTTTTTATACTAGAACAAGTATAAAAATGGGGTGTCTACATTATACTTGAATGAGTATAAAATAAAGGGGCTGTTTTTATACTAGAACAAGTATAAAAATGGGGTGTCTACATTATACTTGAATGAGTATAAAATAAAGGGGCTGTTTTTATACTAGAACAAGTATAAAAATGGGGTGTCTACATTATACTTGAATGAGTATAAAATAAAGGGGCAGTTTTTATACTAGAACGAGTATAAAATTGGGGGTATTTTAAAATGTCCAAAAACAATATCCCCTTCCCAGGAATCAAAGAGGAGAGAACCTTTAATGAATCCATTAATAAATCTAGATCTCTGTAAGATTTTGAGTTAGCAATTGAAGCTGACAACTAGTTCTTAACTACGTTATTACTGGCTTTTTTCCAATCTTCTAAACCGGCGCAGTTGCCAAACTCTTTGTCAATAGAAATATAGTAAGTAGGAATATGCTCCTTGAACCATTTTTCTAGCATGCCAGATTTCTTGTCTTCCAAAGCACGTTGTGCAACACGGTTATAATCTTCTTTCAGATTTTCGCGGTGCGGCTCGGTACGGTTTTTCAGATAGATCAAGCGTACTTTTTTAGAACCACGTTCATCGGTAAAAACCTGTGGTTTTGAATAAGAACCGGGCTTCATGTCTTTTAGGGCTACTACCATTTCCTTGTCTACTTGGTCAATGGTAATAAAAGTAGATCCATCTCTTCCAGAAATGGCACCAGCACTAAACTTACTTCCCTCGTCTTCGGAATATTTGCTTACGGCTTCTCCAAAAGAGATTGAGCCAGCAACTAATTGTTTGCGAATGGAATCCAATTTGGTTTTGGCTTCGTTAATTTCTTCATCGGTTACAGGAGGAATACGCAAGATATGTCTTACCACTGCATCGTCTCCAGCACGGCTCACCATTTGAATAATGTGCAAACCAAATTTAGATTTAATAACAGAAGAGATTTGTCCTTCTTTTAAACGAAAAGCGCCTGATAGAAAAGCAGGATCCCACATATTCTTATCATTACGGTTCAAACTATATTGACCCGCATTCTCTGCTTTTCCTGGATCTTCAGAATAGAACTTCACCAGTTGTTCAAATTTCTTGGAACCTGATTCTACCTGCTTTTTATAATCGTATAATTGCTTGGCCACGTATTCTTCTACATCCTTATTGGCCTTTGGTTGTAATACAATCTGACTTACTTCAATTTCGCTTTCGTAGAAGGGAAGACTGTCTTTAGGAGTGCGGCTATAATAAGCTTTTACCTCGGTTGGCGTCATCTTGATATTGTCTACAATCTTTCCGCGCATTTGCTCAGCCAATTTCTGTTCACGCAAAGCTTCTTTAAAATCTTCCTTGATTTGGTAAACAGTCTTACCGGCAATCTCTTCCAACACTTCTTTGGAACCATAAGAGGCAATGAAGCTGCGAATCCTATTTTCCATTTGAGCTTCAATATCTTCTTCACTCACGGTTAAAGAATCCTTCATGGCTTGTAATACCAAGGCTTTTTGAATCAACTGACCTTCTAAAACCTGACACTCCGTTGGAATCATGGCGTTTTCTTGCCCTTGACTCTGACGCTTGATATCCGAGATGGCATTGGTAATATCGGAATGCAGGATGATCTTATCACCTACCTGTGCAATGATCTTATCTGCAATCACTTTCTTTGATTGTGCTTGAGAGGTCAGTGCTCCTGACATGATCAATAAAATAACTATTACACGCTTCATAGTATACAATATCATTCAAAAATAACAAATCAGGCCGCGAACGGCCTGATTCACATCAGCTTTAACAAACTTATAAAGTACGTTTAACTTCTTCCTCTTCAAAGGCTTCTACAATATCGCCCACGCGCAGGTCTGAATAGTTCTTGATAGTCAAACCACACTCGGTGTTGGTAGCCACTTCCTTCACATCGTCTTTGAATCGCTTCAAGCTGCCCAATTCTGCAGACTGACCTTCTCCTTTGGGATATTCCACAATACCATCGCGGATAATCCTGATCTTGGAATTACGTAAAATCTTGCCTTCCAATACAAAGCAACCAGCAACAGTGGCTTTGTCAAATTTGTAGACTTCGCGTACTTCCACGTTGGCGGTGATCTTTTCTTGGAACTTGGGTTCCAACATGCCTTCCATGGCGCTCTTAACCTCGTCAATGGCTTGGTAGATGATGGAATACAATTTGATCTCCACACCTTCTGTATCGGCCAAACGGTTGGCTTGTTGCGATGGTCTTACGTTAAAACCAACTACAATGGCATCAGAAGCAGTTGCCAACAAGACATCACTTTCAGAGATCTGACCTACACCCTTGTGTACAACACGCACCGCAATTTCTTCGGTACTGAGTTTCTGCAAGGAATCGCTCAAGGCTTCTACAGAACCATCCACGTCACCCTTGATGATGATGTTCAGTTCTTTAAAGTTACCCAGTGCCAAACGGCGTCCAATCTCATCCAAAGTAATATGCTTACGTGCACGCAATCCTTGCTCACGCAATAACTGTGCACGTTTGGTTGCTGTTTCTTTTGCTTCGGCCTCGTCTTCAAATACACGGAATTTTTCACCGGCCTGTGGCGCACCATTCAAACCAAGAATCACAACAGGTGTTGATGGTGGTGCAATTTCAATACGTTGGTTACGCTCATTGAACATGGCTTTTACGCGTCCAAAGTGCTGACCAGAAACAATCAAGTCTCCTTGACGTAAGGTTCCGTTCTGTACCAGGATGGTGGCTACATATCCACGACCCTTATCTAATGATGCTTCAATAATGGTACCTGTAGCTTCCCTGTCTGGGTTGGCTTTTAAGTCCAAGATCTCCGCTTCTAACAATACTTTTTCTAACAAGAGGTCTACATTCAAACCTTGCTTAGCACTCAATTCTTGGTTCTGGAATTTACCACCCCAAGCTTCTACCAAGATATTCATCTGAGACAATTGCTCATAGATTTTCTGTGGTTGTGCACCGTCCTTGTCTATCTTATTCACCGCAAAAATCATGGGCACTGCCGCAGCTTGTGCGTGGCTTATGGCTTCCTTGGTTTGTGGCATCACCGCATCATCGGCAGCTACCACAATAATGGCAATATCAGTTACTTTGGCACCACGAGCACGCATGGCCGTAAAGGCTTCGTGACCTGGAGTATCCAAGAAAGTAATGGCTTTACCGTTTGGCAAGGTTACTTCATAAGCTCCTATGTGCTGGGTAATACCACCGGCCTCACCAGCTACCACATTGGCACTTCTGATATAGTCCAACAAAGAGGTCTTACCATGGTCAACGTGACCCATGATGGTTACAATTGGCGCCCTTTCTACCTGAGCTGCTTCATCATCATCTTCATCATCATCGTCTTCCTCATCCAAGTCATCAATACCTATAAACTCTACTTCAAATCCAAACTCACTGGCTACCAATTCAATGACTTCTGCGTCCAAACGCTGGTTAATGGATACCATGATACCCAATCCCATACATTTTCCAATGACTTCTGCAAAGCTTACATCCATCAGGTTGGCCAACTCACTTACTGTAACAAATTCTGTTACTTGTAATTTGTTGTCTTCCGTCATTTCACCCATGTTCTCAGCAGCTTCATCGCGCTTAGCCCTACGGTATTTGGCTTTCAGACTCTTTCCGCGACCACCGGTACCAGATAATTTGGCCTGTGTTTCGCGAATTTTTTCCTGTATTGCTTTTTGGTCAATCTCTTTGTTTTCGTCCGCCCCTCTACGTGGAGCCGCAGTTCTGTCTCTATTTTGTCCGCCGCCGGCGCGATTTCCACCACCAGCACCACGGTTAAATCCACCGCCGCCCTGTTGGCCACCGCCACCACCGCGATTGAATCCCCCATTATTATTGGCAGGTACAATTGGACGGTTGGGTCCTGTTGCTCTTGCAGGCGCACCTGGAGTCCCTGGTGTACCTGTTGATGGTGCATCCGGTTTTTTGTCAATAGGAATACGTTTGCGCTTGCGTTTTTCATCCCTACCCATTGGTTTAGGACGGGTATCGCTATTAATTGGCAATTCAATTTTGCCTAAGATTTTTGGTCCTTCTAATTTCTCAGCCCTGATATTTTCAATTACTGGACCAGCTTCTGACTCTTGTACCTCAGGTGCTACTGTTTTGGCAACGGGCACTTCTACCACTGGAGCAGGGGTTGGTTCAACAACCGGAGCAGGTGCAGGAGCCGCTGCTGCAGGTGCAGGCGCTTCTGTTTTCTTTGTAGTTTTCTTTGGTCTAGTAGAGGAATCAATGGCCGATAGATCAATCTTGTTGATCACTTTTGGCGCTTCAATCTCTGGAGCTTCAATATTAGAAACAGGAGCTTCTACAATTGGAGCTGGCTCAACTACTGGTGCCACTACAACTGGAGCAACTGGTTCAGGGGTTGGCTCAACCACTACCGGCTTTGCTACAGGAGTTACTGCTATTTCTACTGGTGCAGCAGAAATAAGTGTGGGTGCTGCGGCTTGTTCAGGTTCAGCTGGCTTAGCAGGTTCTGCCTTAGCCGTTTTGTCGTCTTTCTTAACAAAACTGATCTCTTCCTCGTCTTTTTTCTTCCTTGGTTCGCCTTGCGCGCCTTTGGGTATCTCTACTAGGTCAGCCTTGTTCTTGGCTTGTTTGTCCTGTTGAAACTCTGCCTGAAGGGCATAGTAATGATCTTCTGTAAGCTTTGCCGTAGGCTTCAGATCGTCGCGGTTAAATCCTTTCTTCACCAAGAATTCAATCAGGGTATCCTGACCAATGTTGAATTCTTTGGCGGCTGCTAACAGTCTTGGTAATTTCAGTTCTGACATTCAGTTTTTTTTAGTCAACAAACCGGGGCGGACCCCGATTCTTATTTTGTGCTTACTCCCTGCCTTCCAAGTCTGGCAATTGGTCATCACTCAGACAAAGATAGTTGGTTATAAGCTGCTTATTCTTCCCTTTGAAATTCTTCTTCTAGTACTTTGCGAACTTCCATAATAGTTTCTTTCTCCAAATCGGTTCTTCTTTCAAGCTCTTCTGCAGACAATTTGAGTACGCTTCTAGCTGTGTCACAACCAATTTTCTTGAATTCATCAATGATCCAAGTCTCAATCTCATCACTAAATTCTTCCAAGTCAATATCAAATTCATCTACCACTTCTTCGTCTTCACGGAATACATCAATCTCGTATCCAGTAAGCTCACAAGCCAATTTGATATTCACCCCGCGGCGTCCAATAGCCAAAGAAACCTGGTCTGCTTTTAGGTATACTTCAGCGTGTTTTTTCTCATTATCCAATTCCATATAGCTGATTTTAGCCGGCGTTAAAGAACGCTGAATCAACAATTGGATATTGGTGGTAAAGTTGATCACATCAATATTCTCATTCTTCAATTCACGAACAATACCATGAATACGGCTACCCTTCATACCCACACAAGCACCTACTGGATCAATCCTATCGTCATAAGACTCTACTGCAACCTTGGCTCTTTCTCCTGGATCACGTACAATTTTCTTAATAGCAATCAAGCCATCAAAGATTTCAGGTACCTCAATTTCTAATAATTTAGACAGGAACATGGGGCTAGTCCTTGAGAGGATAATCACAGGTGAGTTGTTTTTCAGGTCTACCCTTGCTACAACTGCACGAATATTTTCGCCTTTTTTGAAATAGTCCTGTGGAATTTGTTCTGACTTTGGTAAAATCAGTTCATTGCTTTCTTCATCCAGCAACAAGACTTCTTTTTTCCAAACCTGGTATACTTCTGCACTAATGATATCGCCCACGCGATCACCATATTTCTTAATCAATGCATTCTTTTTCAGGTCGCTGATACGGCTAGCCAGTGTTTGTTTAGCAGCCAAAATAGCCCTACGGCCAAAATCTAGGATATCAACTTCTTCATACAATTCTTCACCAACCTCAAAATCCGGTTCAATTTTTACGGCTTCTGTATAACCCACTTCTGCCAAGGGATCCAAGACTTCTCCATCATCCACAATCATCCTTCTACGGATAATTTCCAAGTCACCCTTTTCAGCGTTTACGATTACGTCAAAGTTCTCGTCACTGCCAAATTTCTTGCGCAACAAGGTTTTGAACACGTCTTCCACCACTTTCATCATCGTGGGACGGTCAATGCTCTCTGCGTCTTTGAATTCTTGGAATGCCTCAATCAGGTTGATACTAGCCATAACTTAATTTTTTTTTCGATCTGCAGACCCTGTCTGCAACTGATTAAAATTTAATTTGAACGGTTGTTGTTTTAATATTTGTAAAAGGAATCAACAATTGCTGTGTAACAGCCTTCTTTCCCTTACCCTCTGTGGTTTCTAACAAAATGTCTGCTTCGGTTACAGCCAACAATTTGCCCTCTTTGGTTGTGCCATCTAAAAAGATAATTTCAAGTGACCTTCCAATATTCCGGTGGTATTGTCTATTGAATAAAAGCGGTTCTCCAATTCCGGGAGAAGAAACTTCTAGGGAGAATTCTCCTTCTGGGTACCATCCTTTCTCTTCAATTAACTTATAGAGTTGGCGATTGAATTTTACGCATTTTTCAATAGAAATACCCTCATCCCCATCCATAAACACTTTGATATTATTGGTAGGCTTAATTTTTAGGCTCACCAGAAAATAAGAAGGTTCCTCCACCAATAATTGGTGGATGAGTGCTTCTATCTGTTGTACTTGTGCATCCATTACTTCAGGTATGTAAAAAGGAGAAGGGAACGGTAGCCGTTCCCTTCTGTTGATCATTTCCGTTGCAAATATAGCGTAAGAAACGCCAATCATCCAAATTTGTCTTTATCCTGCCGCTAGGGGCTTTATCTTTGCCCCATTATGATTAAGTTTATTTTCTACGGATTGGTTATCTATCTGATTTATAAACTGGTATTTGAATTTGTAATCCCCGTTAGCAAAGCCAGCAACCAGATGCGTGAAAAACTGCAGCAAATGCAGGAACAACAACGTTTTCAGCAAGAACAAGCCCGTGCTCAGGCCCAAGCCAAGGCGGAGCCAGTTGCAAGCACAACATCCACCTCCTCAGACAAGGATTATATAGAATTTGAAGAAATCAAGCCTTAAAGAGGCAATTCTGGTAAGGTTTGGGGCCATACCAAATGATGGGCTAACATGCCAGCTTCTCTAGCGGCTTCAACATTCTTTATGGTATCATCTATAAATAAGGTCTCAGACGCCAAAAGTCCCTGTTCTTCCAAAATGCGCAAAAATGGGGCAAGGTCGGGCTTTCGCATACCCATATGCTGTGAATAATAGGCTTTTACAAAAAAGCTATCAAAATCATCCCTTCCAGTTTGCGCTTGGAAAGTGGCGTGAAAAGCATCGTGGTGAATTTGATTGGTATTGGAAAAAAGAAAGATCCGATACTTTTCCTTAATCCCATCTAGCCAAGCCAAAGTAGGCAGCCTAAAATCTATTAAAAGGGCATTCCAGGCCGTCTTTATCTGTTCATTGGTTAATGGAACACCTGAAGCATTTCTAAAAGCTTCATAAAATTCCAGTTCTGATAATGCCCCTGTTTCTAATTGGATAAACAAATCGTTGGCGTGGTGTTGGGTGAACATTTCATGAAAACCAGTAACACCTAATGCCTTAAAGGCTGATTCGGTTTTGGCAAAATCTATATTAAATAAAACCCCACCTAAATCAAAAATGATATTTTTTACGCCAGAAAAATCCTGTTGAGCCGTCATATTATTTGTTCAGTTTTGCTTGAATGGCGCTAAGATATTCTGCTTTTTTGTCTGCACGCATTTTTTGGGAGGTTTTTGTCCAATATTGGTGTTTGCTCAAAAATGACAATTGCAGCATATTCCAATCATGTTCATCATGGATCATTCCATACCCATAAAGTTCAGAATACAGTTTCTTACCAATTAACCAGAAATCTTCCCTACCCAAATAATCCAAGTCTGCGTCACAGATAATTTGTTCTAATTTATTTTGAGGTTCTTGAGGCGTCTTGGTAACCATGATTAATTGGCAAACCAATTCCTTTTCATTAATGGTTAATTCATACGCCATTTGCTGTGCATCTTCCATGAAAATTTGACAACCCTCTTCTTCATGGTTCAAATAGGTTTTCAAAAAACCAGTGTCATGGTATAGTGCTGCAATTTTCAAAAGCAATAGATCTCTTTCATTCTCTATACCTTCTGATTGAGCAATCCTTTCTACTTGCAGGAGCACATCTGAGGTATGCCAAATGGTATGATAGTGCAATCTTTGATCTAGGTCTTTCATGCGCATAAAAACCCGATGCTTGATCTTCTCTAATAAGTAAAAGTCATTGACAAAATACATGTCAATAAAACCTTTGTTTTTAGCCAAAATCTTACCCCTGTATTCACAATCAAAAAAATCCTTGATTAAAGCATGTGTGTTACCACTGATATTGATTCTATTCACGTCACTGTTCTCCACCATCCGGGCTGCAGTGTTTACCGTATCACCCCAGATATCATAAGCAAATTTCTTAGAGCCCACAATCCCAGCTACCACCGGACCAGAACTAATACCAATACGAATGTCAAAAAACAATTTGGAAGCAGCTTTTTTTAGTCTTTTATTTTCAACTATAAATTGCTGAATGGCCAACGCAGCTTCTAATACTTTTTCTGCGTGCTTTTCTTCTTCAAGTGGCAAACCACAAACTGCCAAATAAGCGTCTCCAATAGTTTTGATTTTTTCTAAGCCAAACCTAGTAGTGATATTGTCAAAATTTTTAAAGCAAAAATCTAATTCCTCCACTAATTCCCCAGGTCCAAATTGTTCTGCCAATTTGGTAAAATCTACAAAATCTGTAAATAGCACAGTTACATGGTCATATTGCTTGGCTACAGAGCTACCCTTGCTTTTTAATTCTTCCGCAATTTCACTGGGCAATATATTTAATAACAATTCTTCCGATTTCTCTTTTTCTAATTGTAGTTCAGAAGTGCGTTGTATGATTTTTTGTTCTACGTTATTATATAATGTGGCATTCTCAAATGAAACTGCAATTTGTGATGCCAACAATTTTACTATTTCAATACGCTCTTGTGTAAATGCTTGATTTAAAAAATTATTTTCTAATAGAATTAACCCCTGTACTGCATTGTTTTTTAATACAGGCAAACAAAGTAATGACCTAACTTGATTGGTTTGTATGTACTGATCATTTTTGTATGCCGCCTCATTATAGGCATTGTTTAATAATAGCACTTGCCTAGTTCTATAAACATATTGCACAATGCTCAAAGGCAAATTGCGTTTGGAAGCATATACCTGTTCCGTATTAACTGGATCTAGTCCTTTTTTAGACGCATAAATTACAAACTGACCACTGGAATCTGGTATAATAAAAAAAGCATTCTCTGCTGCTGCATTTTCTATGAGTACATTGATTAATTTGGACAACAATTTTTCCAAGTTAATCTCAGAAGCAATGCTATTTGAGGCTTTGATAAAACTTTGGAAATCATTATCCAAAGCCACGTGTAATCTTTGTGTTGCATGTCTATCTTTACCAGTAAGAAGAAAAGAATATGATTTTTCTAATTGTCTAACCAGTTGTTTGGCACCCCAAAAATTAAACTGGGTATGAGCATGTCTTATATAGGTCTTCTCTAATTCAGCCATGCCTTGTTGTTGATAACATTTAGCCAATTCCTTGGTGGCTATCCCAGCCGTCATATATTGTTCATATTTGATGGCTGTATCAAAAGCTTTTTGCAAATAGAAAATAGTTTTTGGCATTTGCTTTTTCCTTGCTGCAAACATTCCCAAAAGCAACCAAGATTTGGCCAAATGATTGTCGGCTTGTTGCTTGGCCCATTTTTGCATTAGCTTCATTGTTTTGCTCACAAAACGATACTCCCAAAAATGAAGCCTTCTATTAAGTTTTAGCAATTTCAACGCTAAAAAGAAATGATGCATGACAAAACTATTTACCATACCCAATTGGGCTTTCATGGTCAGCATCAATTGTACCCTTGTTTTTACTACTTCATATTTTTCTGAAAAGAAATCATGCATTTCTTCTAGTATATGAATATGATTTAGGGTTGTATATTCTTGATCTATCAATGCTTTTTCTTTAATAGAAGCAATACCCTGCATTTGCTGAACCATTGCCTGATCAGGTAAATGCTCTCCCATTAAACCCTGTGAAAAAGACCTTAATATTTCTAAGAACTCTAATGCATTTTGTTGTTTGTTTGATGATACTATAGGAAGTATTTCTGCCAAAGATTCTAGCATTTTCTCCAAATTGGATTCTGCATAAAACCGATTACTAAAATGTGTAATCAAGCTAAAAAATGCAATATTAATTTGACCAATCTGTCTGCTAAAAATATAATTCTCAAATAATCGCTCACTACACTCTTTCCAGGATAGGTGATTGATGCCAATAAAAGTAGCATACAAAAATTCGGTTGTTGCAATTGCTACTGAATCGGAAAAACGTTCATTCATGGTTACAGCAATCTCATATGTTTTTTGTGCTTCCTTTGGCTTGTTACTATACATACTGAGAATAAATCCATAACAAGCCAAACAAAGTCCAAATAGATCTGAAGCCCCGCTTTTAATAGACAACGAGAGTTGCTTAGACGTGAGCTCCGGAATCATTTTAGGTGCATATAAATAAGCTGCACCCATGGCATTCTGCAATAATTTAATTTTAATCAATGCAACTTTATCAGATACAGTAGGCAATTGCTCAATAAATGCCATGTCTTTTCCACGCATCTCGTTTTGCAAGCGAATCATGGAAATAATAATTTTTGACAAATTAGGCTGGGCGCTAATGTTTACATTCAAGGCATGTAAAATCTCAGCAATCACATGAATTGACTTTCTAAAATCTTGTTGCACAAAAAGTGCATTGGCATAGTAATAACCAAGATTTCCCAATTGTAGGGGAGTCAAATCCTTTCTTCTAAGAAACTCATAGGTTGTTTCACAAATATCAAATTTGAGTACTAAGGAAGCAGCCTTAATGTACTCCATATATAAATCAATGACAAAATCAGGGCGTTTCTCTTCATCTGTAGGTTCTATCATTTCTATCAAATGATTATAACAGCGAAAATTAACTTCAAAAAGGGCAATTTTTTGTGAACGTTCAATTCCCTTCCATAACATTGATTCAAAGGGCTTACAAAATTTGGCTGGTACGTTTAAAAGTTTGTCCAGTAATACAAAAAACTCTTCCTCCATTTCTGAGGTTTCCTGTATGCTTGTATAAGCAGCAACAATGGATAAATAAATTTCTTGTAAACTGCTATCTGGAGTATTGCGCAATAAAAATGAGGCCAATTCCATTTCACTAAATGCATAGAATCCGTGTTTGCCTGCTGGCATTAATATGCCTTTGTGTAAAAGTTGGTCTAATAAATTGATGGCCAATCTTTCATTCTTAATTGCGGACTTCACTACTTCAAACCAAAATGTGTTCCCAAAAGCTGCTGCATAAGTGAGTAAAATCAGTTCCTCATTACTTAGTCTTGAAATTAAAACTTCATAATAGGATGCTGGATTATTGAAATTAATATTGGTGGTATGTGCAAGCTCTTTATTGAGGCACCAGCATGCCTTCTCAAAATCAAATGCCAATCCCCCGGTTTCCACCAATTTTTCGCAGGCTTTATCAATCAAATTGACCAAACCACTAGTCTTGGGTAACAATAAAGACGTTGTTGCATCTAGGTCTTTTTCACAAAGACCTGCCATTGAAAGTAGTTGATTGGTTTGAATAGCGCTAAGTGGCAGTAAATTTATCTTTGCTTTTACAAATCCTTGCTCTTCAACATTTTGCCATTTCTGTATATAGGTTAATTGATCTTGACTAAGTTTATGATGCTCATAAGTAAATATAAAATTGATTCTAGTGGCTGGAAATTCATTGAGAAAACCTTGTATGATTTTTAAAACTGCTGGAGATGCATGATGAATATCTCCTGTCTCTTATACACATCTCCGAGCCCACGA
>CAMFKK010000017.1 GCA_945957225.1 uncultured Sphingobacteriia bacterium
GAATTACGGTTTCATCAATATCACATACTGCAACAAGATTAACTCCCGTCACTTTTAAGGCTGCTTTTACATTGCTCCACCCCATACCATTTATACCAATAGCTCCAATATTTAATTGATCCGATGGCATGATGCTATTTTTGAAATAGGCGAATGCTTGATTATTAAAGGCGGAAGCAATTGCGGCACCACCCATAAGCAGTGAAGACTGTTGAATGAATTTCTTGCGAGAGGTCATTGGAATTGACTTTAATGGTAAGAATTGTTAGCACTACAATTTACTAATTCTTCTTTGAACTAAAGTCAAGTTTCAAAATAGGTTCCCTTCTTAACTACCCTGTTTTCTAACGTATTTGGTCAGGATAACAATGGTTTGTCCTTCTATCTTACCCTCAATTTGTTCCGTATTATTTTCTACCAAACGAATATTCTTGACCACTGTACCCATTTTTGCATTTAAAGTAGAGCCTTTTACATCAAGAGATTTTGTCAAGACTATGGTATCTCCTTGGAGCAATTGGGTGCCGTTACTGTCTTTGTGTAAGTCTACAGTTGCATCGTTTTCATGATCACCAGTGGCTTTGGCCCAGACCAAATTTTCATCTGTTAAATAAATCATATCTAACAAATCAGCTGCCCAACTTTCCTCCTTTAGTCTGTGCAACATACGCCATGCTACTACTTGCACCCCTGGAACTTCGCTCCACATAGATTCATTTAAACATTTCCAGTGTTCTTGATTAAGGGCAATTTTTTTATCAATTTGGCTGAGACAGTTTGCACATACTGCTATGCAATTATCCTGACTAGTTTTGTCCTGGGGCGGCACTTCATAAACGCTTACAGATGCTGTAGAGGCACAGAGTTCACACTTGTTTTCACTTCTTTTTAAAATTTCCGCTTCCAGTTTCATACTTAAAATTTGAGGCCGCAAGTTAATCAATATTTTTACCCTAGTCTTATTTAATTGTGCTTCACGCAAGTATATACTGCTTAGCCAATTGCAAATATGCTCCCACTTGATAATTTACCCATGCTTCATCCCTTCCCAATTCTCTGGCCATGATTTCAGCAACAGGTCTTGCAATTTTTATGCTTTCTTTTGCGTCTAACAATAAGGCTCTTGTTCTTCTAGAAAGCATATCTTCCAGGGTTCTTGCCATTTCTTTTCTAACGGCCCAAATAACTTGAACTTCATGAATCTTCAAACTTTCACTGATCCAACTAAGAGTATTGTCATCCATCATTTTAATCAAATCTTGGGCTTCTGATCCATAATAATAAAAGGGATTATTCCAATCATTGTTTTTTATGGCACCGTGAATCTGCAAATCTTTGGTCATCGTTTTTCTTTTATGCCAGTTCAATGCATGCTCAATGCTATCTACCATGTCTTCTCCCATTTTTCTATAAGTAGTCCATTTACCTCCAATAATGGTAAACAAGCCTGAGGGCGATATTAAAATCTTATGCCCTCTAGAAATCTCCTTGGTTTTTTGTTTGCCCTGTTCTGGAGATGCCAATGGTCTAAGACCAGCAAAAACACTCAAAACATCGGCACGGCTTGGTTTTTTGTCTAAGTATAATCCAGCCGTGTCTAGAATAAAAGCGATTTCTTTTTCTAAAGCGATGGGTTCTAAGGAAGCCATATTTACTGGTGTATCGGTTGTACCAACTACCAATTTTCCATGCCAGGGAACAGCAAAAAGCACCCTCCCATCACTGGTTTTGGGAATCATTAAAGCATCATTTGATGGATAGAATGATTTATCTAATACCAAATGCACACCTTGGCTCACACTTAATGTTTTCCTATTGAATGGATTGTCCATTTTAAGAATATCGTCTGCAAAAACACCGGTTGCATTGACTATGGCTTTTGCTTGTACTTGATAAGTCTTTTCTGTCTCTAAATCTTTTAAAGTAACTCCAACAAGTTGCTGCTCATGGTTTTTTAATAAATTGACAACAGCACAATAATTAATAGCATAGCCACCATGATCCCAAATTGTTTGTGCCAAATTAAGTGCCAGTCTAGCATCATCAAATTGACCATCGTGGTACAATACTGCTCCTACCAAATTTTTCTGATGAATACCTGTCATTAAAGCCATACCTGCATCCCTTGAAACAAAATGGGATGGACCTAAACTCATTTTACCAGATATCCAATCATAGCATTTTAATCCAACGGTATATTTTATGCGCTCCCAAAGAGAATAAATGGGTATGATAAATAATTGATCTTTGACCAAATGTGGGGCATTATAACAGAGTCTACCCCTTTCAATACTAGCTTCCCTTACCAAATTGATTTCACCTTTAGCCAAATATCGGACCCCTCCATGTACTAGCTTGGTGCTTCTACTAGAAGTTCCTTTGGCAAAATCTGACTGTTCTACTAATAAAACTTGATAACCCCTTGTTGTAGCATCCAAAGCAATGCCCAAACCTGTGGCACCACCACCAATTACAAGCAAATCCCAGACATTACCATTTTTCGCTATTTCACTTAAACAATCGACCCTTTGCTCATTTACACCACTAATGTTCAAGTTTGCTGCTTTCATAGTATTTTGCAAATGTTCCAATAGAAACAATCTATCAAACATTTTAATCTATATGAAAATAATTAAAATTATTAGAGAATAGGTTAATATGGAAGAAATTGTAAAAGCAAAAAAAGGATAATTAAGATTTGCAAAAAGTAAAATTATCTGATTTTGAAATTGCCATAATATGAATACTACTTCAACGAAAAAGAATCTGATGAAGATTTTCTTTATTGGGTGCTTACTATTCTATCCTTATTTTAATGCAACCGCACAGAAAGATAGTTTGCAATTATTGTTGAATTCAATAGACAATAATAATCCTGAAATTCGCTCTTCAACAATCAATAAAATTTATGAGTTGGCCAAAGTTCAGGACAACGAGGGATTAATGGATTTTTTTAAGCAATCCTTGGTTCATGCTGCCAAGTCAAATATTGCCCCCAACCTCTTAGATGAAATGCTCTTTAACTTTTCTGAACAAGCTAAGTCAAAGCAACTTGAGCAGCCATTTATCATCATGCTTTTGACTTTGGAGAATAATTCAAATTTTTCAAACTCAGAGTATCAATTACAATTACAATATTATTATTCAAGCTATTTATATCTTTTAAAAGAATACTACTACTCAGAAAAATATTGCAATTTATACCTCAAAAATTTTAGTAAATACCCACAATCTGAGGAACGGACAAAACAAGTTTTAAACATGATGACTGTTTCTGCTTTAATTGATCAGGGACAAAACAAAATAGAACAAGCTATTGAAAAATTTCAAAACACACTAGATAGTGCAAGGGCAAAAAAACAAGACGCTTGGGTAGGGATTACTTCTGGAAACCTAGCTTACTGTTTGTATTTGGGTAAGAGGTATGAAGAAGCTATACCATTATTAGAAAAAGATATCTTGTTAAGCTTACAAACATTTCAGCTGGGCAGTGCCATTAATTCAGAAATTGTTCTAGCAGAAATCTTTTATGTAAAGAAAGATAATCAAAAAGCTTTTCTATTTGCAGATAGTGCAAAAAAGCAATTGGCTTTATTAACATCTATTAATCCCAATAACTTCAGGAATTATATGATTGAGCGTTTTGAAGTTGCTAAAATATTAGGGAAGATCTATTTTGAAAATGGTGATTTAGTAAAATCTAATGAATTTCTTTACCAATCAATTATGCTAGAGGATTCTCTAAAAAAATCCAACAATGCCGGGTCGTTAAAAGCTGTTTTACAAGATATTCAGTTTGACAAGCAAATGAATGAGATTAATGAACTGAATAGCAAAATCAAGGAAAAAGAATTACAACTCAAACAAATATTCCTAATAGCCATCATACTTATTCTTACATTAATAGCAATTCTGGTTTTGGTCAGAAAGATCTCAAAGGCTAATAAAAGTTTGAATGAAAAAAATGCTATCATTAATATCCAGAATCACTCATTAGAAAAAATCAATGCAGATAAAGATCGTCTATTTTCTATTATCAGTCATGATCTCAGAGGTCCTGTTTCTACCATACAGGCATTAATGAAAGCATTTTCGGAAAAAAGAATTCCATTACATGATTTTGAAACCCTACTTCCTGGAATAGTTAAGAATACCAATAACCTGAATAATACTTTGGACAATTTACTTACCTGGTCTATGTCTAAAAATGGTATTCAACTTGCCCCAGAACAGATCAAAATTAACCAAAGCATCCAACAATGCTTGGCCCTATTTGAAGAGCAATTGAGTGTAAAAAAAATAACGGCTAAAAACAATTGTCCAGATTTTGAAGTGTTTGCAGACAAGAATCATTTAGACGTGATTTTAAGAAATTTGATAAGCAATGCTATCAAGTTTTCTCAAGTTAATGGTTCTATAGAAATAGATGGATTTGATCATGGTGATAAAATTGAATTGCGAATAATGGACCATGGTGTGGGAATACCAGTGGACCAATTAAAGAAAGTAAATAACAATGAAGTCTTTAAAAGTGCTACTGGCACTTCTGGAGAAAAAGGTAGTGGACTTGGCCTTCAATTAGTTAGAGAGTTTGTTGAAAAAAATGGGGGTAAATTTTATATTGAGAGTAAAGAAAACCAAGGAACCACCATGTGCTTTACTATTCCAAAATTTTAATGCCCAATTTTTAAGTCTCATTAATAACTGACAAAAACTCCTTGTACCAATTGCCAGACATTTTAATGGTTCTTTTTTGTGTCATAAAATCTACATGAACCAAACCAAAGCGCGGGTTAAAACCTTCGGCCCATTCAAAATTATCCATCAAAGTCCAAACAAACTATCCGTTTACAGGAATGCCTTCTTGTTGTGCTATCCTAACTTGAGCAATATGATTTTTCAAGTATGCTGTTCTTTCCATATCATTTACTTGATGATCAATCATTTGATCTTCAAAAGCTGCTCCATTTTCAGTAACAATAATTTCTTTGATTTGGGTATAAGAACCGTATCGCTGAAGCGCGTTTAAAATACAAGGGGGATAGACTTCCCAATTCATTAATGTACTAGGAACATTTCTTTTATCCGCTTTTATGATTTTAGCCTGCAAAAATGGAATTAGATAGGAATGAGCAATTTTTTCTCTGGTATAATTTTGCAATCCTATAAAATCCATTTGGAATACCAGGTTCTTTTCGTCTTCCTGCTTCATGAATTTCTCTATCCTATGGAGTAGTTTTAGCTCTTTGGAAGGATATCCTAAACCCAATAATGGCTCAAGAAATAGTCTATTTAATAATGCATCTATTTTAACTGCCGCTCTTTGGTCTTTAGAACTATTTGCATTAAATGGTTCAATATGTGAATAGGAAAAAGTGGTGCCTACTTTCAAATTTGATTGAAATGATTTTAAAATGCGTCCTCCTTCACTTTGGCAAAGTGCAGCATGGTGTGCAGCAGCTAAAAAACTATTTAGCCCTCTCTTTCCTGGAGCGTGCACTCCTAAAAAATATCCTGCTCCAGTAAAAACCATTGGTTCGTTTAAAACCATCCAATGCTTCACTTTTGATCCAAAATGCTTGACACAGGTTTCTACAAAATAGCTGAACCAATGAATAATATCTCTATTGGCCCAACCACCTTTCACTTGTAAGCATTGCGGAAGATCCCAATGATACAGGGTAATCCATGGTTCAATACCCAATTCTATACAAAAATCTATGACTCTATGATAGTAGTCAATCCCTGATTGGTTAACTTGTCCAATTCCCAATGGAAGAATTCTGGACCAAGCAATAGAAAACCTGTAATTAGGAATATGCAACCTCTTAATTAAGGTAAGGTCACTGGTATATCTATGGTAAAAATCACAGGCTATTTCACCTGTATGCTTATTTTGTATCTTACCTTTTTTTTGAACAAACTCATCCCAAATTGAAGCACTTTTTCCATACTTATCATGGGCACCTTCAATTTGATAAGCCGCTGTGGACACACCCCAATGAAAACCTGGGCCAAATTCCTTTGCTGAAATATTCATCATAATTATTGGGTAAGTTGCCTGAGAATATTCCCAAAACTCCGATGCTTAAATTGTTTCCATGTATTGATGCCCTTACCAAGAACTTTAGCTTCTAAAATAGGTTTTTGATAGTTCTCCTTAATTAACTGATTGATAATTTGCTCGGTAGTATCAGGGAATACAACTGTAATTTTCTTTTCGAGTCTTATCCATTGTTCAATCAATCCCAGATGTTTATGTTTTAATGATTTAATCACCGGTACCCCCATTTCTTTAAGAGCAGCTGCATTGCATTGTTGCTCATATTGCCCCTTCATTGGAATCACCATTAGTTTTTTATGTAGGAACAATGCTTCAGCAGGGGTTTCAAACCCGGCACCACAAAGAATACCCGTACTGCTGACAAGACTTTCCACAAATTTTTCATTATTGATGGGTTGTATACTTACATTTTTAACCTTGTATTCCTTTTTAGTATGCTTACTAAATACCTGCCATTTTACTAGTGGTATTTGCGCCAATACTTTCAAGATTCTTTCATCACTGTAAGCTGGTAAGTATACCGTATAATGACCAGCATCAATTGGTTTTGCGGTTCTAATTTGTGACCTTATGACTGGAGTGTATATCTGTTTATCATATTGTTTAAAATGAAAACCATAAGAAACGTCAACAGGAGCATAATTATTGAGCACTGCTTTGCCTACCAGATCAGTTTTTTTAGGCTTTGGCGATTTCTTATTGATGACCGCGGACTGATGGCTTAAACCAATACAGGTTTTGTGTTTCAATTTGCAAGCCCAAGAACTAACAGGTTCAAAATCACTGATCACCATATCATAATCTTCTACAGGTAAGGATTGAATTTCTTGGTATAACCTTTTTAGATTGCTTTTCCTATAAGTATCCATTAGGTCAATACCACCTTTTTTCCCAAATATGAAACTTAACCCTTTGAATTTGTATTTGATTTCATAAGGCAGATCAACATCGGACTGAATTCCACTGATTAAAATATCAACCTCTGCCCTTTTAAGTAAATATGGTATAATATCTCTTGCCCTACTTACATGACCGTTACCTGTTCCTTGAATTGCATATAAGATTTTCATCACTGTTTCATTAAATTGAATTCTTCTAACAAGCTATCAAATAGCTGTTGGTTATCCGGCTCTTCTTCTTCAGTTTCGGTTTCCCGCTTCCACTGTTCATGATTAAACCTATATATGGTCCATGCCCCATTGACATATTCAAGAGAAGTAAGATTCTCAATCCAATCACCACTATTGAGATACATAATTTCACCTTCATGGTTTTCTATTTTCCTCATTTCAGGCTGGTGAATATGACCACAAACCACATATTTATATTGATTACTAATACCAATATCAGCAGCGGTTTCTTCAAAACTGTTGATAAATTTTACAGCTGATTTGACGCTGTTTTTGATCTTTTTTGATAAGGAAATCTTGCCTTTGCCAAAAACGTTTTCAGATATAAAATTCACCAACCTATTAATCAGGATTAAAGTATCATAACCAACAGCTCCCAATTTGGCTAACCATTTGCTATGTTGCATGGTTACGTCAAATACATCACCATGAAAAAACCATGCTTTACCATCATTAGGTAAATCCAACACTACCTTATTTACTATTCTTAAGGATCCCAGCTGCCAACCTGTAAACTTTCTCAACATTTCATCATGATTGCCAGGAATATAATGAATCTTAACACCCTTGCTCATCCAGTGCATCAGGTGCTTAACTACTTTCATGTGAGACTTGGGCCAATACCTTTTACTAAATTGCCAAATATCAATAATATCACCGTTTAAAATAACAACTTTGGGCTTTACTGATTTTAGATAATAGAGTAGTTCCTTTGCATGACACCCATATGTGCCAAGATGTATGTCTGATAGGACAAGTATATCAAGCTTCCTTCTTTTCTGGTCCATTAATGGATTTTAATTAATCTTAATTTAGGATACGCATATAATATAATTGGAATACATGCGTCAACCAGTATTTGCAGGAAAAAATAGGAGAGTCTTTTCATGTTGGGTAGTTTACCAGATAATGCAAATTAATGCTCTGAAATAAACTAAATGTTAAGAGAATTTTACTAGAATGTTACCAATTTGATGATTTATATTACATTCAAACAAAACTGACCTTATGCGTAGGATTGCATTATGCTTTTTGCTATTCACGGTAACCGTGGCAAATACCATGGCCCAGAACGTACCTAATCCAAAATCACATTTTGGTTTTGCCATTGGTGATAATTATCATTTAGCCACATTTACCCAAACAGAAGCCTATTTGAAAAAACTGGCAGCTGTTTCAAAAAAAATGAAGCTGATGAATATTGGCAATACGGAAGAAGGAAGAAGCCAGTATATGGTGGTTGTTTCTGATCCAGCCAACTTAGCCAAACTAGACAAATACAAATCTATTTCTCAAAGAATGGCCAGGGCAGAAGGCTTGAGCGATGCCGATGCAAAAGCACTGGCAACAGAAGGAAAAGCCGTTGTATGGATTGATGGTGGTTTACACGCTACGGAAGTGGTAGGTATTCACCAGTGGATAGAAACCCTCTATCAAATTATTACCAGAACGGATGAAGAAACCAATAGGATTTTAAAGTCAACCATTATCCTATTTGTACACGCCAACCCAGATGGACAAGAATTGGTGTCAAATTGGTACATGCGCAACGACGATACCCTAAAACGTAGTACAGATAACCTTCCTAGGTTGTACCAAAAATATATTGGACATGATAATAACCGAGATTTCTACATGATGAATATGAGTGAGTCTAGGAATATGAGCCGCCAACAATATATTGAATGGATGCCACAGATTTTATACAACCACCATCAAACAGGACCAGCTGGAACCGTGGTGGCTGGACCCCCATATAGAGACCCATTCAATTATGTATATGATCCATTATTGGTAACTGGTATTGACGCAGTAGGTGCTGCCATGAGCAGCAGACTAAATGCAGAAGGCAAACCAGGATATACCATGAAAAGTGGTTCAGTGTATAGCACTTGGTGGAATGGTGGTTTAAGAACAACTGCCTATTATCACAATATCATTGGACTATTAACCGAGATTATTGGAAGCCCCACGCCTTCCAAAATCAATTTTGTTCCCAATAGATTAATCCCCAATAGTGCTACACCCTTTCCCATTGCACCGCAACAATGGTATTTCAAAAATTCTATTGACTATTCTATTTCACTCAACTATGCCGTACTCAACTATGCAGCAAGGTACAAGGATGAATTGCTGATGAATATTTATACCATGGGTAAGAATGCCATTGAAGCAGGTAATAAAGATCATTGGACCCTATCTCCTAACAAAGTAGAGATGGTAACAGAACTCTATAAGGAAGACAAAAAAGAAATGCGTGGCGATACCCTTCCTTTGGAATACTATAACAAAATCTATCGCAAACCAGAACTGCGCGATGCAAGGGGATATATTATTCCAGCCAATCAAACAACCACGGCCACTGCCTTTGTCAATATCTTAATCAATAGTGGCATCAAAGTGGAAAAAGCTACCAGTGATTTTACTGTTGAAGGTCAAAACTATACTGCAGGTTCCTATATTGTTAAAACCAATCAGGCATTTAGAGCGCATGTGATAGATATGTTTGAACCACAGGATCATCCCAATGATTTTCAGTATCCTGGAGGCCCGCCCGTACGCCCTTATGATGCAGCTGGTTGGACTCCAGCTTATACCATGGGTATAAAGTTTACTCGTGTTTTAAATAGTTTTAATGGACCATTTGAAACCATCCCCTACGGAAGCGTACAAACTGCAAAGGGTGCTATAGAAAAAACAGCCAATACAACAGGCTATAGTTTCTCCACCACTGATAATGCTAGTTTTATTTTGCTCAATGACCTCATGAAAGCAGGAGTGCCTGTAACAAAAACAGTCGATCAATTTTATGTGGCTAGTAGTGTAACAAGTTCGCCAATTATAGAAAAAGCAGTAAGTAACTATGGCGTTAAATTAACATCGGCTGATGCTCCATCAAAAGCAACCAATATCAGTGCCAAACGCATTGCACTATGGGACAATTATGGCGGCTCAATGCCATCCGGATGGTTGAGATGGATACTAGAGCAATACCATTTCAATTTCAACCTAATCTATGCCAAAGAAATAGACGCTGGCTCATTGAAAAACAAGTATGATGTAATTGTATTTGTAGGTGGTGCCATACCCGCAGTTAGAACAGAAGGTGCAGGTGGAGCAGGTGGTGGTTTTGGTGGATTTGAAGGAAGAGAACCTAAAGCAGAAGATATTCCAGCAGAATTCAGAGATCAGCTAGGCAGAATTACCCCAGCAAAATCAATTCCAGCCCTCAAAGAATTTTTAGAAGCAGGTGGAAATATAGTAACCATTGGTAGCTCAGCAAATCTAGCATATCATTTGAAATTACCTGTTCGGAATGCCTTGGTAGAAATGGTAGCAGGTAAAGAGAAAGCATTACCAGGAGAGAAATTTTATATTCCAGGTTCTGTGATGCAAGTAACCCTAGATACCAAACAAAAAGCCAATTGGGGAATGGGCCAGAAGGCCGATGTTTACTTTAGTGCCAGTCCCGTATTTAAGATACAAGCCGACGCCATTTCTAATGGAGAGGTAACACCTTTAGCATGGTATGCTTCTGACAAAACTTTGAGAAGTGGATGGGCTTTTGGTCAATCCTATTTACAAGATGGTGTAGCAGGATTTAGCGCCAAGGTTGGAAAAGGAAAACTATTTGTTTACGGACCCGAAATTACTTTTAGGGGTCAAACACATGGTACTTATAAAATGTTGTTCAACCAATTATTTGGACAAGACTAAGAAACCATTAGTCATAAAAGAAAAGGGACCGTCAAATTTGTGACGGTCCCTTTTTTAATACTATGCTTTTGCTTATGCCTCTAATAATTTTTTAGCATAGTCAAAACAGATTTTGGTTTCTTTCACCGCGTCTGAACCTGCAGGAATATCATATTCCAATTCAATGGTAGCTGGAATTTTATATTTCTTATCCTTTAGCAAATTCAAGATTTCTTTGAGTGGTGTATCTCCATTTCCCCAAACCATATTGGCACCACCATGCTCTTTAGACTTTCTGTCTTTGATATGCATGCTGGTAATTCTATCGTGCTTGGCTTCAATTAAGGCCAATAAAGTTTCCTTGGTATTCTTACCCCCAGCAGCAATATAGTGGCCACAGTCTAGGTTCATAGAATTATAAGGAGATTGGCTCAAAGCTAGGTCCCAAGCGGTATCCGTGGCTTGAGTGTGCGCATGGTATCCAATATAAACTTTGTGTTGCTCCGCTAACTTACCCAAGCGCTCAGAATGTTCTGGTTTGGTGGGTAATTCAACGGTAACACTATTAGCTCCCAATGCTTTTGCAGCCTTAAGTGCATATTCAATTTCAGCATCGGTATTATTTGGGTTCAGGGCATTTGGTTTAAAAGCATAAATACTTACACCCGCCTTTTGGTATTGCTTTCTCAGCGCTTCAAATTTTTCCATCCCAACAGATGCGCGCCAAGCAGCCACATCTTTTTGGTATTGGGCCAATAGGGCTTTTTGCTCATCATTCATTTGCCTTGGCTGACCTGGGGCAAATTTAACCGGGCTGGCAGGTTTTCCAGCATAGTCTTCAACAGCATCTCCCATGAGTTCTATGGCACTGATATTACAGTCTACACAGTATTGCAATAATTGATCAACGGAACCCGGCATGGATCTCCAGGAATAGGTTATGGCTCCAATTTGCACTCCTTTGATTTTAGAATTAGGTTTCGCAACTAAAAAAGAGCTGAAAGAATTTGCAATAGCAGATTGACCAGTACAAACTAAAGCAAGGGTAGCAAAACTGCTGTTACGCAAAAATGCACGGCGAGAAGGGTTGGGTTTCATATAAGCAAGCTTGAGTTTAGAAGGATAAGTTACTTAAAAATACAGATAATCAATCTAGGATGTAGTTGGGAATTGAATAGGAACAATATAGATTTGTGAGAATACGTTTAAAATCAATAAGAATAGCAAACAAAAGACCTTAAAAACTGCTATTTTAATTAAAAGGATGAAGCAGGATTGGGTTAATTCCAATCAATTGATAAGACCTGTATATGGAGATTGTACAAGATTATAAAATACAACAAGTAATTAGCAGAAAAGGAATCTTTCTCTTGATGGCATTGACCATGCTTGTGGTTCTTTCAATAAAACCTGCAAAAAGCCAGACTACCCCATACAATCAATTCTCCAACGAATTTGCAGATGTAGAATCACTGGGCAAAAAATGGACCCTGGAATTTAATTTGGGCCAAACCTATACCAGCATCCCTCCCAATAATCATAGCCCTTTTGCAAAAGCCTCACAGTTTTATCTACGTGGTTGGGCTCACTATTATCCCAGTTCTAGGTGGAAGCTTTCTTATTTTATGGCTTTATTTGGCAATGTATCTATCCCTGATATTGAACAATCCAAGAATTTTGAAATCAGATATGCTTTACAAGGAATCTATTATATTAATAAGATTGGCTATTCGCTGCTAACGCGATTTAGACTGGAAGATCGCAGAATCCAGAATGATGCCAAGACATTTGAAGCCTATTATCGCTTGCGAGCACAGTTAAAATATACCCAACCCATCAATGGTAAAGTGATCAGAAAGGGTATCTACTATTCTGTGCTATCTGAAGAACTACTTGTAAAGACACAGGCAGCACTTACTGGCAAGGATTTTTTTGACAGAAACCGATTGACCATTGGTGGAGGATATGCCTTAACAGATGATACCCAAATTGAATTATTGTATAGTAATGAATGGTTACCCAGACCAGCAGGAAACCTTGTTTACAATTGTTACCAAATCAACTTTGCTTTTACCGATTTATTCCGCAAATACAAAGACAAAAACAAATCCCATGAACTGCATAGTGGGGACAATGGGAATTAAGCTTGCTTATTAAGTTGGCATTACTCTTTTATCTGTCTTTTCAAGATCTCTGTTCCTGTAGTATTACATTGATTGCAATAACTAGTACGCTCAACAGGCTCAAATTTTTTAGTATAAGTTCCGGTTTGAGGAAACCTTAATGTTTGAGTAGAATATTCTGAAATAATGGTTTCGGTTTTATAATAAGTATAGGATACTTCTTGAGGAGGGGCTGTATACATGTATTTTTTAATGGGAGTTCCATTGCATAGACTACAGGTTCTTTTGAATTCATTTAGCTTATGTGAAGAAAGTTGGATCATTGCTGTACTTAAACCATTTGTAATATGTCTCTTATCTAACAAATCTATTGCATAAGAAGAAATAGACTCAACAACGGAAGCTAGGCCATCAATAATAACTACATCGCCTACAACCAAATCTGAAAACTTTACCGAACCATTTATAACTTTTCGTTGTTTTTGCTTTTCTGCATCAGTAAGTCCGGAATAAACAACAACATCTTTAACTTTTCCATTTTTAGCGTAGCCACTTTCCTCCCTAATTAATTTATAGTTATAAAGCAATGGATCATACGTATAATAATGTATAAAGTAAGGGCCATTTACAACTTCTCCATTGATTAAATTTATACCCGATTGGTAAGAATTTCCCCAGCCACCAATAACCATTTTATTCCTTAAATTATCAAAAGATGCCCCGCTTTCCAAATTTCCATTTAGAAACACTCCTCCAATTTTAATTGAACTTGCATACGCATTTTTCCCTTGATAAAGTCCAGTTCCTTGTGGAAGACCCTTGTCAACTTCTCCCTCATAATAATACTCAGGTCCGTTTAATATGCCAAAACCAAATGGCTTGCCATCTTTGTCAATTTCACCATAATATTCAATCCCATTTGGAAGTTGAACTTTATGAAACGGTGTTTGTTCAGCTCTAAGTCTATATCCAGCTACTCTATCTCCAAAATGCAATATTTTATATGGGTTCATTGTTTTAAAAACAGTACCTGAACTAATATTTTTTGTTCTTGAAAGGTCTTCATAATTTTTAATCGCCCAACAGATACTCAAAGTCTGATTCAGGTATTTGCCTTTTGTATCACCCCAAATTCCAGAAAGTGAAAGAATTGATTCAGTACAATCAACACAATATCCATTTTCAAAACCTCCAGCATAAATCTTAGTAGGGATTATTTTTTTATAACTTTCCTTATACGTAACTGTGTCAAACATAAATGTAGCAGGATATTCTATTACAATATGAGCACTACCATGTAGTTTTCCCAAATGAAAATTTCCGGAACTAGTTCTTTTGACCTTCAATTCTTTGAAATGTGAAACATATGACATTTCAGTGGCGTTCCATTCTATCATGATACCTGTACCTTCCAAAAAACCATTTTGATAATCGCCTGAATGATACCATAACATCCATGTACTATCTGGCATCATTATTTGATTTTGGCCTAATAAATTTTTGATTTTTTCATCATAATATTTAAAATTTCCATTGTTCCATTTTGTATCAAACCTACAACCCCTTCCTTCTAATTTACCTTTATGAAAATTGCCTACTTCATAAAAATGATAAGATCCAAAAAAAGATACCGATTTCTCAAATGGATCCTTTGATGTGCTAACCCTGTTAACTCCAAACCCATTTCTACAATTCCCACTTACACAATGCTCCTTATAATATTGACTCTTTAAAAGCAAGGGAAAAAAGATTAAGAGAAATATTAGTTTGAATACATTACTCATTGTTGATATGTTTTCCTTGAAGTCAATAATGGGGTATTGCAATTGATCAATGTATCATTATTATTCAATAGGAACAATGATGCGTTGTATGTTGCATTTGAAGCATCCCCCGGATTTAATGGAATACTAAATAAAATATTGATTTGACTTCCTTCTTTAAATGTTTTAGCAACATACTTTTTGGGATCCTTAATTAATGGTACAACTTGTTGTTTATTATTATGTATGACAACTTCTAATTTGTATTTATTCATAGAGTCTATACCCAAACCAGTAAGTTCGGCAAAACGAACATTAAAATATAGTGACTTTGGGTAATACCCACTATCATAATATGTTTCTAATCTGTTGAATTTTAATCCATTGGATAATTTGGATTTGACAGGTTGAGAAAACCCATCAAATCCAAATCCTAGAATAGTATTCACTACAATGCTTAATAGAATATTTTTCTTATTCATTATTTAAGATTGCTAGCAATTTCTTGATAAACAGAATTGATAAATTTGCTTGCAGCACCTACAACACCAGCTTTGTATTTGCCAGAATCAACAGTAACTGCCTGTACCTTACTCATAAACCTATCATCTACATCGTAAACCTTAAAAAAGCCTGCATCTGTTCCCCAATCCACTTTGGCAGATTCTTCTACTTTGTACTTTTTCTTTTCTATGACTCCATCAATGGTAATTGGTTTTTTTAATAACCAATTACCTGTATTAATATTAGACATACTTTGCTTGGCATAAATAGCCATGACACTACTTCCATTGGCATAATATTGAGTAGTACCTGAC
>CAMFKK010000018.1 GCA_945957225.1 uncultured Sphingobacteriia bacterium
GTATAAAACTTACCTTCTACCCCTTCACTATCCGCGTCCAATGCACTATAAAAACCACCTTCTGCATCCAACAGCTCTCTTTCTAAAAATCCAATGGTCTGTTCAATGGTTTTGGCATAGATGGGGTTTTTGGTTAATTGAAAAGCTTCTGCCAATACTGAAATTAATAGGGCATTGTCATACAACATTTTCTCAAAATGAGGTGCCAACCACTGGGTATCTGTACTATACCTAGCAAATCCCCCACCCAATTGGTCATAGATACCTCCTTGGATCATTTTGTCCAGACTTAATAATGCTTGATCCAGTGCGGCTTGATCCAGATAAAAATGGTATTGTCTAAGTAAGAATTGTATGGAAAATGTTTGTGGAAATTTTGGCGCTCTGCCAAATCCCCCCCAGTCAGTATCGGCCTGCGCCAACAAATTTTCTGTAATGGTTGCCAATTGCGCGGTACCTGTTATTGTCTCTGCAGACTTGGTTTGGAAACCAAATAAATTTGAAGATTGTAAGTGCTGAGTTAAATGATTGGCCTGGGTTTCAATCTCTTCCCTTCTTTCTTGGTATCCCTTTCTTATACCTTCTAAAACCTCGGTCCAGCTAGCGCGATTAAAGGCTTGTACGGGTGGAAAATATGTGCCCCCATAAAAAGGCTTTTTATCTGGGGTAAGAAACACATTCAAGGGCCATCCACCGCTTCCCGTCATGGCTTGTACCGCATCCATATACAAATGATCCAGGTCTGGACGCTCTTCTCTATCAATCTTGATATTGATAAAGTGCTGGTTCATGATCTGGGCCGTGGCTTCGTTTTCAAAACTTTCCCTTTCCATCACATGACACCAATGACAGGCCGCATACCCAATACTGACCAAGATGGGTTTGTCCTCTGCAATGGCCCTATTCAATGCCTCTTCACCCCAGGGATACCAATCCACAGGGTTATGTGCGTGTTGCAATAAATAGGGGCTGGATTCTTGGGCAAGCCGATTGGTATGATTGGACATTCTAGAATTTTGAGAATATTACAAATGAAAAGCCCCGCGGTTGCGGGGCTCTATAAAAAATTTGAGTTAATTATTTTTTAACAGGGGTACCCAAGGCCAAATACTGGTCCAAAGCTGCTACCATACTTGGTTTTTGAGGAGAAGCCACTTTAAACTCAAGATTTAAACCAGCGTCTTCCACTGCTTTGGAAGTATTGCCACCAAAAGCGCCAATCACCGTTCCATTCTGTTTAAAATCTGGGCAATTGTCAAACAAGCTCTTTACACCACTTGGTGTGAAAAAACAGATTACGTCATATTCCTTGTCCAATAAATGCTTGATATCATTGCTAATGCTTCTGTACATAAAGCCCAACTGGTATTCGCATTTGTTGTTCTTCATAAAGCCACAGATCTCATTATCCTGTTGGTTTTCACTACAGACATACAAGAATTTTTCATTCTCCTTGTGCTTATTCACCACGTCAAACATGCTTTTATTGGTACCATCGGCTCCATAAAACACTTTGCGTTTTCTATACAAGATGAATTTTTGCAAATACAATGCCACCGCCTCGGTAATACAGAAATACTTGGTATCCTGACCAATAGCAATTTTCATTTCTTCACAAGTGCGGAAGAAATGGTCAATGGCATTTCTGCTTGTAAAAATGACGGCTGAAAATTGAAGAATATCAATTTTCTGTTTGCGGAATTCTCTAGCTGGAATTCCTTCTAACTTGATAAAGGGATGAAAAACCAATTCCACTTGGTGTTTCCGCTCCAGATCAAAGTAAGGAGACTTTTCACTTTCCGGCCTAGGTTGGGAGATAAGGATTCTTCTTACTTTCTTGACAGTACCCGAATTTTTTGACCCGCTTTTTGCCATGCTATACGCTATAAGAATAAAGGATGATTAAATACTACCAGTCAGGTTATCGAGTAACAGTTTGTATATCAATACCAGTGGGAGTATTTCAACTGCGCAAAGGTACAAGAAAAAATGTAAGGCGCTAACTTTCAAATTATTCCTAATAGCACCAAAACCAATCAAGTAGCGATAAACAAAAAGAATACAGCAGATCCCCAAAGAAATAGTGGTGGCCACTTGCATAATGGGTTCGGGAGAATAGGTCAATACCAGCACAAAAGGAATCAGGAGAATACCTAATACTTTATTGACTAAAAACACAATAAAAGTATAGGAATTGGTGGCATCACTTACATTAAAGACCCAACCTGAAAAACTCAAGAATAGGAATTTTCCCAAATAAACCACTAATAATAATAAACAGCTATATAAAACCAATTGATAAAAAGGCAGGTTTACCCAATGCTTGTGTTGTGCCAACAAACTAACATATAAACCGGTACTAGCCAGAAATAGAAAATTCAATAGAATGGAAGCCAGGTTGTTTTGGAGTAATTGCTCCCTGGTTTGTTTTTGTCTTACCGATGTTTGCATGACCAATAAGAACAGATTTTTAAAATACTTAGGGAAGATCAGTCTAATAGCAGCCAAGATGCCCACCAATCCAGTTAAGATATAAAACAATAATTCCTGGCTCTCCCTTTTTCTTTCTTGACTGAATTGTTGCAATGCGGGCTGCTGAAAGGGCAGGTATTTACTATATAAAAATTTGGCATAAGTACCCGTATCAGGTCTAGCTGCCAAAATCTGTTGCTGTAATTGTCTTTTGGTTGAATCCAGTTGCAAACTATCCAAGACCCTTTGCTGGGCCAGACTGTCCCTGGCTTTACTACTGTCTTGTTGCAAACGCGCACTGTCTATGATGGTTTTTTTAAGTGAATCCAGCTTGGGCTTGGCTGCCCCCACTGGTTTAGCACTAAGGGCTGGTTTGGGAACAGGGGTTTTATTGGAAATAGGTTTTACCGAATCCTTTTGGGCAGCCAAGGTTATATGCAGAGAAAGCATGAGTAAAACAAAAAGAAACTGCTTCAAAAGAATGGGTTTGAAGCAAAAATATTGAACTGAACGCATAATCAACGCAAAAGATAAACTTAAGATTTAGTACAATGGGTTCCAAGAAGCCTTTAGTTTTGTCAAATGGCAGGTCTCTATATTCATATTCCATTTTGCAGAAAAGCCTGCCACTATTGCAATTTTCATTTTTCTACCACCCACCACCAATTGCCCGCCATGCTAGCTGCCATGGAAAAAGAATTGCAATTGCAACAGGATTATATCAAAGGGCCTCTAGCCACAATTTACTTAGGAGGCGGCACACCCTCATTGGTTCCAATTCCTTTATTGGAAAGCCTTTTCCTACAAATCAGGACCCAATTCTCTATTGAACAAGGAGCAGAAATTACCTTAGAGACCAATCCAGATGATATTACCATTGATGCCCTACATGCATGGAAAACCCTTGGTATCAATCGGCTAAGTATTGGGGTGCAGTCTTTTGTAGATGCAGACCTTCAATGGATGAATCGGGCCCATCATGCCCAACAAGCCATGGAATGTATTCAACTTGCCAAAGCAGCAGGTTTTGACAACCTGACCATTGACCTGATTTATGGTACACCCACATTAAGTGATGAAGCTTGGAAGGAAAATGTAGATATTGCCATCGCCGCAGGCATCACACATCTTTCCTGTTATGCATTGACCGTGGAGCCCAAAACAGGATTGGAAAAAATGATTGAGAAAAAACAATTGGAAGCCGTGGATCCAGAAAAGCAAGCAAGACATTTTAGTATGTTGATGCAGTGGATGGAACAGGCCGGTTTTGAACACTATGAGATTTCAAATTTTGCCCTACCCGGACATAGAAGCAAACACAATAGTAGTTATTGGAGTGGTGCTGCTTATTTGGGTATTGGCCCATCGGCACATTCTTTTAATGGTTTTAGCCGTCAATGGAATCTGGCTAATAATAGTTTGTACATACAGGCATTGAAAAACAATGAACTCCCATTTGAATTGGAGACATTAACGGCAGAACAACAGTTAAATGAATATATCATGACCTCATTAAGAACCATGGAAGGGCTTTCTTTGAATAGGGTTTCTGCCCTATGGGGACATGATAAAAGAGATCAAATATTGCTTGAGGCAAAAAAATATCTTGCCCGCGGCGATGCTTATTTAGCAGATGATTCTTTGATACTTACCAAAACAGGAAAACTATTAGCCGATGGCATTGCTTCCGATTTATTTTTCTTGAGCAATCAAGACTAGACCAAGTAGCCTTCTATTTTTTTGAACCCATCTTCAGCGGGTAATTGTTCCCACAAAATTTGATAGATAGTATGTGCAATAGGCATTTCAGCCTTGAGTTGTTCATTAATTTTTTCAATACACTTACTAGCATTATATCCCTCTGCCACCATATTGAGTTCCAATTGGGCAGCTTTTACAGAATAGCCCTTACCAATCATGTTTCCAAAAGTTCTATTACGGCTATACAATGAATAACAGGTAACCAATAAGTCTCCTAAATAAACCGATGCTGCATAATTGATCTCAGGATTGTCTTGGTTTTTAATGGGTAATAATGTGCGCAGGAATCCAACCATTTCATTGGCAGCATTGGCAATATAGACACTCAAAAAATTATCTCCATATTCCAAACCATGGGCAATACCTGCACCCAGTGCATAAATATTTTTTAATACGGCAGCAAATTGTACTCCCAATACATCATGATTGACCAAGGTATTCAAATACTCGGTTTGAAAATAGCGTGCAATACCATAAGCTTCTGATTCTTGAATACCAGAGAATGTGAGATAGGATAATTTTTCAGCGGCCACTTCTTCTGCGTGACAGGGGCCCAAGACCGTAAAATAATCTTCAATAGGAAAGGCAAATTCCTTTGTCAAATATTCATTTAGCAATTCATAAGAATTAGGCAAAATTCCTTTGATGGCGGAGACTATTTTTTTACCCTGAAAAGCAGTTTTATCCAATTGAGACAAAGCGTCAACTACATAGGCCGATGGAACAGCAATAACCAATACATCTGAATGAGCCACAACTGTTGCAATGTCCTGACTCATCTCTAGCTGGTCCTGATTAAAATAAGCCCCACTTAAATAATGCGCATTGTGTTTGCGCTTTTTCATCAAACGAATGGCTTCTTCACTGCGGATCCACCAAAAAATCTTATTCCCGTTATCGGTTAAGATCTTTGCCAGAGCAGTAGCCCAACTTCCACTTCCAATGATACCAAACTGCATGCAATAGGATTATTAGATAGCAAACATACGAAAGCCAATTGTTAAATAGCAAAGGGCCCCGGAATATCCGAGGCCCTTAGCATTTTCAATGTCTTTATGACTAGTCTTTTTTCTTATCGTCGTATAACTTGTCCTTGGCCACCACCATTACTTTGGCGCCGTCTTTTAGTGTTTTACTTACAATGGTATAAGGTCCGGTTACCACTTCATCACCTTCTTTCAAACCTTCCAATACTTCAATATTGTTTAAATCCTGAACACCAGTTTTTACTTTGAATTTTTTAACTGTGCCGTCTTTTTGATATACAAACACTACTTCTTCAATATCATCATCAGCCGTGGTTGATTTTGCTTCTGTTGTTTCAGGTTTCTTCTCGTCTTTTTTGCCACCATCTTTGGTGTCTCCGTTTTTGTCCCTAGTAGTTACTGCATTCAAAGCAATAGACAAAACATTGGCCTTGGTCTTGGTCTGAATATCCGCACTTGCACTCATTCCTGGACGGAATGGGAAGCTTTTCTTAGGGCTAATCAAATCAGCATAAGACTCAGGTAATAAACGAATATGCACTTTGTAATTGGTTACATCAGAGCTAGAGCTAGTAGATAAAGAGTTACCCGTGCTTGGGTTAGCAATTTTGTATACCAAACCTTTGAACTTACGGTTAATATAAGCGTCTACTTCTACAATGGCCGTATCACCAATCTTTACCTTTGGAATATCGTTTTCACCAACGTCTACCCTTACTTCAATAGAACGCATATCAGAAATACGCATCATTTCAGTACCAACGTTAAAGCTATTACCTGCTACTTTCTCACCTTTTTTAACACTCAGTAAACTTACTAATCCATCCATAGGGGCAGTAATCACTGTACGAGACAGGTCTTTATCGGCCCTGTTTAATTGAGCCTGTGCTCCTTGAATATTTGCTTCGCCGCTTTTCAATCCTTCTTTGGCAGCATTATAGCTAGCTTCTGCAGAACGATACGCTTGTTGGGCATTTTCAAATTCTGCTCTAGAAATAACTTTTTCATCCACCAGTTTTTTCTGACGGTCATAAACAGCTTTTGCATTATCCAGTGTAGCTTTTAAGCCAACTAGATTTGCGTTAGAATTAGACAACTGTGCTTTTGCTTGGTTTACACCAGCAGCAACCTGGTCACGTTGCGTAGAATAGATATCAGCATAAATTCTGGCCAAGATCTGACCTTTTCTCACTGTATCTCCTTCGTTTACAAACAACTCAGTGATCTCACCACTAATATCTGGACTTACTTTTACTTCCACTTCTGGATAAACCTTTCCACTGGCGTTTACCGTTTCAATGATATTGCGTTTAACGGCTTTTTCAGTTGACACTTTAGTGCCTTCTTCCTTGCCAATTACTCCAGCTTTTTTCAAGCCAATCATAACGCCTATGACCACTACCAATCCAACAATGATCCAAATCAATTTCTTGCTCATATTAAACAGTGTTTCTTTGTGTGTTAATGTTTGGTATTACTTATAATTTAATGCCTAGACCTTTGTAAAATTCTAGCACTTTTAATTTGAAAACGTATTCATAATGGTTACTTAATTCTGTAATCCTTGCGGTGAACACATTGTTACGGGTGGTAATCAAGTCCAGTGTTCCCAATAGTCCTACATCATATCTTTTTTGTGCATATTCTAAAGCTTTCTCAGAAACTGTTACACTTTTCTTAGAAGCATTGTATTTCTGTAAAGCGGCATATGCGTCCTGATAAGAATTGTAAATATTGGATCGGAGGGTTTGCTTTTCTTGGTCGTCTTGCAATTGTGTTTGACGCACATTAATCTTAGTACGTTCCCACTGAGTTCTTGCTTGGTGTGCATTAAATAAAGGCACGCTTAAATTCAAACCCAAAGCTTGACCAAAATAACGATTCAGCTGAGCACCAAATGCTACTTTGTCAATACCAACTATTGCATTTATGGGTGCAAAAACTGGATATTGTTTGGTATTATCCAATGCATAAGCTCCAGTTTGACTAACCATTGCTTGGGTGCGATAGTCATATACGTTATTGGCAAATCGGGTACTCAAAGATCCAGATGCTGAAAGCGTTGGATACATAGCCCCTCTAGAAGCAGCTACCAATTTCTGTGCTGCTTCAATGCGCATAGCAGTTACTTTTTGTTGTGGCTGATTGGCAACGGCCAAATTATACACTGATTCTGGCTGTAAATCAATTAGATTCTCTACAGGTATACTTGATACATCGGGATAAACAATATCAAAAGCAGTAGCAAAGTCTATATTCATAATGGCTTTCAAATTGATCAAACCCTGTTCAACACCAGCCAATGCTTGAATATACGTAGAACTGTCTCTTTCTACTTGTGCTTCAAATTGAATGGCGTTCAATTCTGGTTGACTACCTGCGGCAACCAGTTTACGGGTATTCATCAATTGTTCTTGTGACTGCTGCAATTGCACTTTACTCACATTGGCCTGTTCTTTGCGCAACATCACTTGTAAGAATGCATTGGCTACAGTAAGGGCTAGGTCATTCTTTGTTTTCTCAATATTCATTTGATCGGCCTTTGCAGAAATGGCATTGGCTTCAATATTGTTCTTTCTGGTAAACCAGTTGAAAATGGTATAATTAGCCTGGAACCCAATATTACCACCAGAAATGTCAATATTTTCAAAAACGTTGGTGGTTGGGTTAATATTCAATCCGTGCTGGTAAGTGGTGGTGATGTTGGCATTGGCATTAGGTAGTCGGGTCATTCTAACCTGATCGGCCTGTAATTTTGACAAACGCGCTTGCACATCCGCCTGTTTCACGGAGATATTATTTTGTATGGCATAGTCCACACAACGGCGCAAATCCCATTTTTCCTGAGCAAAGGAATGAAGGGTAGCTGTTAAAGCAAAAAGGGTGAATAACTTCTTCATATAAAACAAAAATACAGCAAAGCCCTGCTCCTACAGAAAAATTAGACAGACGGAAAGGAATTAGACTAAAAGCGTCAAAAAATCTTATGAAAGGTGGTGAATAGCCAAAAAAGCCTGTTCCAAGTCCTGAATCAGGTAATCCGCAGACTCTAATCCTACATAAAACCGCAAGAGCCTATGTTCGGGATTGGCCGCATCAAAATTTTCGGGCTTCATACCAGCACATTTTGGGATAATTAAGGACTCATGCCCTCCCCAACTTACCGCCATTAAGACATGTTTGAGGGAATTGCAAAAGGTTTCAATGGTATGGCATTCCTTAGCCATAATACTAAATGTGAGCAAACCCCCAGCTCCAGACATCTGTTTTTTGGCCAATGTATACTGCGGAAAACTAGGGTCAAGTGGATAAATCACTCGGTCAATCCTAGGGTGATTCTGTAAAAAAGGCAATACCTGCAGCATGGTTCTTTCAATTCTTTCCAATCTGGCGTCTAGGGTTCTAAGCCCCCTGATCAATAACCAAGCATTAAATGGCTGGATGCCAGAGCCAATATTCATGTACTCACTATTGAAAATCCGCTCAATCATAGATTTACTTCCACTAAGTACACCAGCCACTACATCACTATGCCCGCTAATATATTTGGTGGCCGATTGTAAGACTAGGTCAATTCCCATAGCAAAGGGCTGTTGATATAGCGGGGTACAATGACTATTGTCTATAATGGTTATAATACCGTTTGCCTTTGCAAGAGCAGCCACCCCTTCTAAATCCTGTAATTCATAAGTCCAGCTATTGGGCGATTCTAAATAGATGACACTGGTATTGGCTTGGATCCCATTTTTAAAATTGTCCAAGTCTGTTCCATCAATATAGGTATGGCTTACCTGAAAACGGGGCAGGATCTCTTCAAACATTTTCTTGGCCCAGGTATAGGGATTCTTGACACTTAAGATATGGTCACCCGATTTTACATTGGCCAGTACTGCAGCAAAAATGGCGGCGGCCCCACTATTGAATACCAAACAGTCTTCGGATTTATCTAAGGCTGCTAGTTTTTTTCTAAGTATCTCCACCGTTGGATTCAAGCCCCTGCTATACAACCAAGTGCTGTATTCGTCTTCAAATGCTTTGCGCATCTGGTCTACTGTCTTGAAGGCAAAATTGCTGGTCTGAACAATTGGCGGGGCGATGGCTCTAAAATAATCATCCCTTTCCTCAGCCAGTTCATTGAGTATATAAGATAGTTCCATTAGTCAAGTTCTTGATGAGTGGATACAATGGGGGTTTTTGAAAATCGCTGCGCGATGAAATAGAGCAACATAAAGGCGGCTAAGACACTAATTCCAATGAGTGCAATACTAGGTGTTTGTAGGGTAATACTTACGCCTACAAATAGATAAGCTCCCATGAAAATCAATGGCAACAAGGGGTATAGCTTCATTTTATAAATACCAGTTCCGTCTAAATGCTTGGTTCTTTTGCGCAAAATAAAAATAGTGGCAGATGAAGCCACCATGCCAAAACAGTCTAAAAAGATGGTAAAGTTTAGGATTTTTTCAAAAGTTTGGGCAAAGAATAGGATGACCACGCACATGCTGGCAAAAATGGTGAGTGAGAATACCAGCACATCATTTTTCTGGGATTGTTTGCCAAATATTTTTGGTAGCGCCCCCTCTGTACTCATGGCATACATAACGCGAGGATTGCTCATGAGTAAGGCATTGACATAAGCTAATACGCCAAAAAATAGGAAGAAGGAAAAGATATCGGCCCCCGTTTTACCAAAGACCTTGCTCATGACCACATAAGCAATTTCACGCTCGCCCTTCATGTTTTCAAATCCAATGATATGGTAATAGCTCAGATTCACCAATAAGTATAAGCCAATGATAATGGCAATACCAATAAAGATGCCCCGAGGAATATTTTTAGCGGGTTGGGCAACTTCATTACCAAAATTGATGGTCTGCTGATAACCGCCATAGGTAAAGGAAACGGCAATCAAGCTAACCCCCAGACTTTGGATCCAACTAATATCAGGTGTGGGAACTGCTGGTGCGGCAACTGTTGTATGCCAGCCAGATTCCGGAAAAAACAAAGCTGCAATCAAAACCAGAATCATCCCAATTTTAATGAGCATCAGAAAATTCTGCGCCTTGGAACTCATGCGTAACCCACGCAAATTGATGAAATAAAAAATCAAGATGGCTGCGCAACTAATCAAGGCTTTATCCGTATCGGTCCAATTGATTTGTGGAAATAATTTGGTGATATAGCCACTACCAATCAGGGCAACCCCGCTAAGCGATGCTGCATTACTGATGAGGATGATACAATTAATGGCAAATGCAATACTGGGGTGATAAGCATAGGAGAAAATCTTATAATATCCCCCGGTTACGGGGAAACGGCTTCCTATTTCTGCATAGGTCAATGCCCCACAAAAGGCAAAGAACCCACCCAATAACCAAGCTGTAAAATAAACCGATGGTTCAATAGCGTCTTTGGCACTGGTGGCTGCTGATCTAAAAATACCCATCCCAATGACCAAACCCACCACAATCATGGTGAAGCTAAATAGATTCAATTGCTGTTTGCCTTGCATAATCAAATAGTAAGTGATAAATGTAGTAAACTTCAACTTAAGAATCATTTCATGGGGTGATTAGCCAAAAAATCCGGTAATTCGCATCATGGAAATCTACCTGATCAGACATACCACCCCCCTTGTAGAAAAAGGCATCTGTTATGGACAAACCGATTTAGATATTACAGAAAGTTTTGAGGCAGAAGCCAATGCCATTCGCGCCAGCCTTCCTACTACTATTGAACAGGTCTTTAGTTCTCCTTTACAACGCTGTTCCAAATTGGCCAATCATCTCTTTCCAAATCATGAAATAACGCTACATCCCCATCTGATGGAACTGAATTGTGGTGAATGGGAAATGCAATACTGGGACGCCATACCAAAACCCGAAATTCAACCCTGGATGGATGATTTTATCAATGTGGTAGTACCTAGAGGGGAGAGTTATCAGCAATTGCATGATCGGGTGCTGGCTAAATTCTTAGAGATTTCAAGTACTGGTAAAACTTCGGCCATTGTAGGTCATGGAGGAGTCTTAAGAAGTATTTTGGCTCATATTACCGGAATTGACTTAAAAGAATCCTTTAGTGCCTTTCAATTACATTATGGGGCGGTGGTGAAAATTGTTCCATCGGCTGAAGGTTATGCATATGAGCTTTTACACAATATTACCCCCTCTACCAAGGAACAACATAGACCTTCTTTCACCTAATTAGTATCTTTAATAAAATCAGGCATATGGATTTTCAAATTGACCAACTCTTAACCGTGAGCTTTACCCTCTTTGCGGTAATTGATATTGTGGGATCCATTCCCTTATTGATTTCATTAAAAGATAAGATGGGCGGGATCCGCTCTTTTCAAGCCACTTTTGTATCTGGGGGTTTGATGATCTTATTCTTGTTTGCCGGGAGGCCTTTTTTGAGAATCCTAGGATTAGACATCAGGAGTTTTGCTGTGGGGGGTTCTATTGTAATTTTTTTATTGGGTTTAGAAATGGTATTGGGGCATGAAATTTTCAAGGGCGATAAGGATGCCAAATCTGGCTCTGTAGTACCCATTGCTTTTCCCATCATTGCCGGAAGTGGTACCCTTACTACCATTATGTCTCTCAAAGCCAATTTTGACGAAACCTATATTTTGGCTGGCATCATCATTAACCTAATTGTTGTCTACATAGTACTCAAATCTTTAAAAATGATTGAGCACGCGTTGGGCGAAGCAGGTTTATTGGCAGTTCGAAAATTTTTTGGCGTGATTCTTTTAGCTATTGCTGTTAAAATCTTTAGCTCCAATATTGGCGCATTTGGTAAATAATGGTCAGTACTATTCAACATATGATTAAATGGATTTGGAAAAACTTTGAGTTGCTGTTTTGGTCCGCAGCCTTAATAGCATTGTTTTTCCTTCCCGTAAATAAGTCTGAGACCTCGCTTTGCGTGTTCAGTTTACTGGGTTTTGGGCATTGCCCTGGCTGTGGCATTGGGCATTCCATCCATTATGCGCTCCGTGCAGACTTTGCTAGCTCCTTTTATCATCATCCACTGGGAATTTTAGCAGTTCTTGTTATATTTAACAGGATAAGGCTACTAATCAAACAAAACAAACACCATGAGCAACAACCTAATTAACTTAATTCCTGCATTAGAAGGAGAAGAACTGATCTTTTTGCAGGCCTTAACAAGAGAAATTCCTGAACACAAATTGCAAAGTTTTATAGCCGTTTACAATGGCAAAAGAAGAAAAACAGACCAAGTATTATTGGGCTGTATTCTTGGTTTTTTTGGTGTAGCTGGTGTACAACGTTTTATGGTGGGTGAAAACGGCATGGGCATCCTTTACTTTTTTACTGGTGGGCTTTGCTTAATTGGTACCATTGTAGACCTAGTGAATCACAAAAGATTGACTTTTGAATACAACCAACAAATGGCCCGTGAATCTATGGCCATGGTTGCTTCATTTTAAAGATGAAAAAGCTTTTTTATATAGGCTCACTTGGTCTCTTGATTTTTGAATTGGCCAATGTCTATTGCATTATGCCCATGCCTGGTAGTCAGGAAATGAATAGCTTAGACGCTGCTTATTTTCTCTATACTTGGCGATGGGCATTTCGCATTTTTTTTGGTTTGCTCTTGGTTTGGGGATGGTTCAAATCTTCCTGGCCAAAAGTTTGGCAGGCCTTGGTACCTGCTCTTGTCTTAGGAGCAGTGATCTATGTGGTCAATTTTCAAATGGCAGCGGATAGCATGTTTTATCAACCTTCTAGTCTGCTTATGAAACCGGTTGCTGAAAACAAAGTGGATAGCAATCGTTTGGTTTTAGGAATTGTGGGCAAACAAGAAACCAAGGCCTACCCCATTCGGTTTATTGGATACCACCATTTGGTCATGGATAGTTTAGATGGCAAACCTGTATTGATTACCTATTGCACTGTTTGCAGAACTGGCCGAGTTTATGAGCCCATTATCAATGGTACTACAGAAAATTTTCGCTTGGTGGGTATGGATCATTTTAATGCCATGTTTGAAGACAAAACAACGGGCTCTTGGTTTAGACAGGCAAATGGTGAAGCAGTTACTGGTCCTCTAAAAGGAATGGAATTACCAGAATACCCAAGCTATCAAACAAGCTTGGAAGATTGGATTAAATTATATCCATCTACTAAAATTATGCAGGCAGATCCAGCCTATCTTAAAAGCTATGATACCAGTTTAAATTATGAATCTGGAAAAAGCAAAAAGCAACTAACAGGTACAGATAGTCTTTCTTGGAATAAAAAATCTTGGGTAGTGGGAATAGAAATAGGCAAGACCAGCAAAGCCTTTGATTGGAATAGATTGGTAAAAGAAAGAATTATTTATGATGTCATAGAAAGCAAACCCATGATGCTAGTCATTGGCAAAAACAACCAAAGCTTTTTTGCTTTTGTAAGAAGTACAAAGGATGAAAGATTTACCTTGTTTCAAGATAGTTTGTTAGGCGCTACACACAAATATTTGCTAAACGGAAAATCTGTTGACAGTAGCGCGAACCTACAACCAATACCTGCCTACCAAGAATTTTGGCATAGTTGGAAAACCTTTCATCCTAATACACTTCAGTAATAATTTCTTATTCTTCCACTTTGTTTTTCAAACTCATGAGTAGAGAATAAGTTCCTTTGACTACAAATTCTTTACTAGCCAATTTCTCTGCGTTTAGAATTTCTACAAAACCCTTATCTACTGTTCCGGTTTCTAAAAGATGCATGCTATAATCCTTGTCTGTATTTTTGATAAAACCGTATTGCTTTCCTTCAAACAAAACAATGGCTTCTTCTGGTAACACAAAGGCTTTTGTATTTTTAATGGCAATCTCTGCGTTCATATAGGTACCTGGAATCAGGGTCTTGTCATAGTCTTCAAAATGGCAGTGCACATCTGTGTTTCGGTCCTCTGTAATGTCTTTGCCAATCAAGAGAATTTCACAATCGTGTTTTTTCTTGGGCTGGTTATTGGTATATGCTACCAAGGGTTGACCAACATAGAGCTTGTCAATGTCTTTCTCAAAAATCTTTAAAGCCAAATGAATATCCGTAGGATTGATCAGTTCAAACAAGACTTCAGTAGGAGAAACATATTTCCCAATATTCACATTCACTTTAGATACATAACCATCAATGGGTGAAAAAATATTGATGCTTCTAGAAATATTGCTCTCAGATAATTTGTCCACGTTAATCCCTACTAATTTTAATTTCTCTCTGAAAGCACTAATCAAGACCTGCTGGGTTTTAAATTCGGTTTCAGCTTGTTGAAAAGCTTTGTCAGAGGCGGCCTGTGTCTTATTTAAATCGCGCTGGCGCTCGTATTCTTTTTGCAGATAACCAATCTTTTCCTTGGTGGTCAAATAGTCTTGCTGCAATTGAATGTATTGCTCTCCTTCAATCACTGCAACAGCTTCTCCTTTACTTACGTGTTGACCAGGCAATAGTTTGGTGGTTTTTAAGTATCCTCCTAGTGGAACACTAATAGACACCATATTCTGCGGGGGTACGTCTATCTTACCACTTACTTTTAGAATAGAGGAGATTTCTTTTTGCTGCATCAAAGCCGTTTGAATACCGGCACTTTTAAACTGCGCGTCTGTTAGTACCACATTATTGGGGACAACAGCTTTTTCAATTGCTTCTGGTGCTTTTTTATTGGAGCAGGCCTGGAGCAAGAGCAGGATGGATAATATATAAGTTAGTTGTTTCATGACTTTTATTTGTTGCTGATGAAATTCAATTGGATAATGGATTCATTAAGATTCCTAATGGCGTCTATATGCTCGCTGTCTCTTATACACATCTCCGAGCCCACGAGACCGGAGCCTATCTCGT